>NZ_JBQCVF010000101.1:0-7640 GCF_051962515.1 Neisseria sp. P0009.S007
GTTTGCCCCCTATGCCAAATATGGTATTCGAAGCGTTCTTCGGGCGAGAGGTCGGTCAGTCCGGCAAAGTGTTCGGCGACATCCTGCTGGCTGTCGTTGAGTGTGTTGATGCACAAATCACGGTTGCCTTGCAGGATGGGAATGATGGCGGATTGGCGGTTGATGCACAGCATGACCGTCGGCGGCTCGTCGGTAACGGCAGTTACGGCAGTCATGGTAATGCCATAGCGCCCTGCTTCACCGTCTGTCGTGATAACGTGTACGCCGGCGGCACAGGAGGCCATGGCATCTCGGAAGGATCTCTTGAGTGTGTGTGTTGAATCTGTCATCCGGCTCGCTTTATTTTAATGCCTGTTCGATTTTTGCCAGCTCTGCCAAGAGTTCTTTGAGTTGTGCCATTTTTTCTTTGGTAAGGACTTTTTCAATTGCGTCATAGCGCTCGTCAACCAATGCGCCGGTGGACTCATAGAGTTTCTCGCCTTCGGGCGTCAGTTTCAGATAAACGCGGCGTTGGTCGTTGGAAGGCTTCAGGCGCACGGCCAAACCTGCTTTTTCCAAGCGGGTCAGAATGCCGGTCAGGCTGGGACGGAGGATGCAGGCCTGATTGGCCAAGTCTTGAAAGTCGAGTGTGCCGTTTTCCGCTAAGAGCCGGATGATACGCCATTGCTGGTCAGTAATATTGGCTTGGTTCAGAATAGGGCGGAATTGGGTCATCAATGCTTCCCGTGCCTGAATCAGACCGATATTGATAGATGCATGTTTAGATTGGTTGGGCATTACTAAGTCTCCGGTGTTATCAAAAATCAAACCGTTGAAGCGTGAGGTAGATTGATAAAGGCGAATATTGCTGTTTTAAGGCTGCCGTCGGCAACCGGGTTTATGGGAACAAAAGCATCACTGCCACAATATTAGATGAAGATCTCTAACAGTTTGTTTTGATAATAATGTTTCCAATTGTTCTTATGGTTATATCTTAGTCTATTTTCTTTATAATCTCAACAAAATCATATGTTATTGGGAAAGAGATAGTTTATTTATTTATGAAGTGGAATAGGGTAAATATATTTGGCGGAGATGATTCTTTGGATTTTCTATTTTTGGTGGATTTTCAATGAATTTAGCCGAAGATGTCTGCTAAGTAAATTCTGATTTTTAAGCCGATGTAGCTGGAAAGTCCGGATGTGTGATGAATCATTTTTCCATCTTTTAATATGATAATGGTCGGTGTGACGGCTATATTCCATTTTTGAGCCATCAGACCGTCTGAATCATTGAAGTTTGGAAAGGATAGATTGTTTTGTTGCATATGGTGGGCAATGTCTGCGTCGCTTCCGGAGCGCAAGGCTATGCCCAGTGTTGGGATATTGTCTTGGTGCAGCTTTTCTATGGTTGATGATGTGTATGAACAAATACGACACCAGCTACCCCAAAAATAAACGACGGCAACCCGATTTTGGCTGAAGGATTGAAGGGAAGTGGTTTGCCCATCGGTTAAAGTAATGGTTTGTGCCGCTGATTGTAAGGGCTGGTTAGGCTTGCGTACCCAGTCGACAATCAAGGAGAGCAAAATGAAAATAATCACGGCCTGAAGCAATGATTTGGCGTAGTGGAGCAGGGTTTTCATCATATATTGCGGAGGATATTGGATTATTGTTTTATAAATGAAAAAAGCCTTGCAGAGCAAGGCTTTTTGATTCGATTCTGAAAACGTATTAACGTTTGGAGAATTGTTTTGCGCGACGTGCTTTGCGCAAACCAGGTTTTTTACGTTCAACTTCACGAGCATCGCGAGTAACGAAGCCTGCTTGAGACAGGGCTGGTTTCAGGGCTGCGTCGAAGTCGATCAGGGCGCGGGTAATGCCGTGACGGATGGCGCCGGATTGACCGGTTTCGCCGCCACCGGTTACGTTGACTTTGATGTCGAAAGATTCGGCATTTTCAGTCAGAACCAGAGGTTGACGTACAACCATGCGGCTGGTTTCACGTGCGAAGAATTCGTCAACGGGACGGCCGTTTACGATGATTTGGCCGGTACCTTTAGTCAAGAATACACGAGCCACTGAACTTTTGCGGCGGCCTGTGCCGTAGTAGTATTTACCGTTCATGTCGTGTCCTTATTATTTCAGTTCCAAAACTTTAGGTTGTTGTGCAGCGTGGCCGTGTTCGGCGCCAGCGTACACTTTCAGTTTTTTGATCATGGCGTAGCCCAGAGGACCTTTAGGCAACATGCCTTTTACGGCTTGTTCCAAAGCGCGGCCTGGGAATTGCTCTTGCATTTCGCGGAAAGTACGCTCGTAGATGCCACCTGGGAAACCAGAGTGACGGAAGTATTTTTTGTCTTCGAATTTAGCACCGGTCACGCGCAGTTTGTCTGCGTTGATGACGATGATGTAGTCGCCAGTATCAACGTGAGGGGTGTATTCGGGTTTGTGTTTGCCGCGCAGACGGTGTGCGACTTCGGCTGCGACACGACCCAGAACTTTGTCTTCTGCGTCAATGACGAACCATTCGCGCTTCACCTCGTGGGGTTTTGCAGAGAAGGTTTTCATGGTTGGAATCCAGATATATATAGAAAGTTATGGATTTTAAAGAGGAGATTGGTTTTTGTCAATCTTAATTGAGTGTGTTTGATGCATGAATATGCGGTTTTTTCAGACGGCCGGAAATCTTTACGAAAGTCTTTACTTGGAAAGGGAAAAGCCACACCTGTCGGTATGGCTTTTTTTAGGGAATCCCCACGAGTGCCGTTTAGGCTGAATCCGCTTGAACCTTGCTGACAAGGCGGTCACCTCGGGTAGTTTCGGGTGCGTCCAATAAACGGACGCTCGCGCCCACTACAGCTCCCGGCAACCTAAAGCGAACGTATTGGTTCAAAGGAATATATGCCTTCGCGAACACCGCAGGGAAAAGGGGGAAATCAGTTTTGCTCCAAGCGCGCCAGTGCTTTTTGGCACGCGTTGTTCATGTCGGTTATTTTACGCTCAAATTCACCGATTGCCAAATCGTCGTTGAGGGTGGTTTTCAAGAGGTCGTGCACGACGTTGAGGGCTGCCATGACGACGATTTTGTCTGTGCCGACGATGCGGCCGCTTTCTTTAATCGCATCGCTTTTCTTGTTGAGCATTTCAACGGCTTGCAGAAGGGTGGCTTTTTCTTCACTCGGTGTGTTGATGGTGAAGTTGACATTCATGATGTCGAGATTGACTTGTTCGATACTCACGGGGCATCCTTTTATTGTTGTGTTTCTTGGGGCAATCGGGTAATGAGGCTGCGGATTTGGTCTGCGCTTTGGGCCAGCGCGTTGCGGTAGTTTTCTTTTTCGGCAGTCAGGTTGTCAATTTTGCTTTGCAGGTCCTCTTTGAGTTTGCCGACTTGAACCAGCAAGGCTTCGCTGAGTTCGTCAATGGCCGCGTCGTGTTGGCGTTTTTGTTGCTCTTGCTCGAGTTTGAGTCTGTCGATTTCTTCGTTGAGACGGCGGTTTTCTGAAACCAGCGTTTCAAATTTTTGGACAAGTTGGTAAACGTTGATTTCCAGATTGTTCAGTGATTGGTTCATGTGTTTCCCTTCAGACGGCCTGATGGCCGCCATATTGTGCGTCAGGCCGTCTGAATGGCAGACGGCGCGACCGTTTATTCGAAGCGCGCGCTTCGTTCCATCAGTCGTTCAACGACTTGCTGCGGGGTCATTTCTTTGCGGATGAGTTGCAGCAGGGTTTGAGTGATGGGCATATCGATTTGGTATTTGGCGGCGGTGTTGAAGACTTCTTCAATGGTGCTGACGCCTTCGGAAACGTGGCCGATTTCGACAAGCACTTGATGCAACTCTTTACCCTCTGCGAGGCCTAGGCCGACGCGGCGGTTGCGCGAGAGTGCGCCGGTACAGGTCAGGATAAGGTCGCCGATGCCTGCTAAGCCCATCATGGTTTTGGGTTGTGCGCCCATGGCGATGGCAAGGCGGGTGATTTCGGCAAGGCCGCGTGTTACTAAGGCTGCGCGTGCATTGAGGCCGTATTCGAGGCCGTCTGAAAGGCCGGTGGCAATTGCCATGACGTTTTTAACGGCACCGCCCACTGCGACACCGATGACGTCGGTGCTGCCGTACAGGCGCATTACGTTGGTGTTCAGTTGGGCAGTAGTTTCTTCCACCCAGTCTTTGTTTTCGGAAGCAAACACGACGGCGCAAGGCAGTTGGGCTGCAAGTTCTTGGGCAAAGCTCGGACCTGAGAGAACGCCGATTTTTTTATTGTTAGGTAGGACTTCTTTCAGTACTTGGAAAGTCAAAAGGCCGGTATCTTGTTCAAAACCTTTGCAGGCGGCGAGAACGGGAATATCGGCGGCGTTATGCTGTTTGAGCAGCTCGGCGCTGCTTCTGAGGCCGGCTACGGAGGTAACGATCAGGGCAAGTTGGCTGTCTTTCAGCGCTTCGCCCAAATCGGCGTGAACGGTCAGGGACTCAGGGAAAGGGAAGCCGGGCAGGCCGCGTTTGTTTTCGCGATCTGCTTGCAGGGTGCGGATTTGGTCGGGATTGCGTGTCCAAAGGGCAACTTCATTGTTGTGGTGCGCAAAGTGCAACGCGAGAGCTGTACCCCACGAACCTGCGCCGATGACGGTAATTTTCATGTTTCTCTTCCATATGGGAACGGGGCTTACTTTAAAACAAACGGCTTTGGGGTGCAAGGGCGGCGTTTGTGAAAAATATTTTGTGCTGTTTAAAAAGCCTTAGGCCGTCTGAAAGTTCAGACGGCCTGCTTCGGTTTATGATTTATTGTTACCGGAATGGTAGGCATCGTAGGCGTAGTAGTCGTAGCTGTTGTTGGCTTCGCGCTTCATGCCGTTGAGGACAACACCTTTGATGTTGATGTGGTTTTGTTTGAGGCGTTCGACGCTGGCTTCAAGCTCTCGTGCACGCGTGTGCGCATAACGGCTAATCATAAGGACGGTGCCGGCATGTTGGCCGATGATGATGGCGTCGGTAACGGCCAATACGGGCGGCGTGTCCAAGATGACATAATCGTAGCGTTGGCGCGCGTGGGCGAGCAATTCGTTGAAACGGTTGTCCATCAAAAGCTCGGACGGATTGCTAGGATAGCTGCCGCTGCTGATAAGGTGGAGGTTTTCAATGCCGGTCTCTAGTACGGCTTTTGCCGGAGCTGCTTTGCCGTTGAGGATGTCAGACAAGCCGAACTCGGGGGTAAGGCCGAAGAGTCGGTCGAGGTAGCCTTTGCGCATATCGGTATCGATAAGCAGAACGCGTTTGCCTGACTGCGCCATTACGGTGGCGAGGTTGGCAGAGATAAAGGATTTGCCTGCTTCAGGCGCGGCACCGGTAATCATGAGGACGTTGTTAGGCGCGTCCAGCATGGAGAAGTAGATATTGGTGCGCAGGGCGCGGATGGCTTCGACTGCCGTGTCGGCGCGGTCTTCGCTGGCCAGCAGATAGTTGGAACGGCCGCCGGTTTTTTTGAATTTGTTTTTGAAGAAGTCGCGTTTTTGCTGGGTTTTGGAGTGCGGAACAAGAGCGACGACTTCCAAATTGAGGTTTTCGATTTCTTCGGATGAAGTAATGCCGTTTTTCATGCGGTTGCGAATCATCAGCCACAAAGCGGTCAATGAGCCTGCGGCAAGTGCGCTCAGGAGCGTGATGACGGCTTTGCGCGGGGCAACGGGGTTTTCAGGGACATAGGCATAATCGACGATGCGAACATTACCTTGTGCACTGGCTTTCATGATGTTGAGTTCTTGTTGTTTGCTCAACAGTTGGACGTAGGTTGCTTGGTTGGTTTCTACGTCGCGGGTCAGGCGGATAACTTCTTGTTGGGTGTTCGGCAACTCGGCAATTTGTTGGTTGATTTTGTTTTTAGCGCGTTCGAGGACGGCAAGTTTGTCCAATACGGCTTTATAGGAAGGGTGTTCCGGCGTGTACAGCTCGGCCAAACCTGCTTCTTCGGTTTTGAGCAGGGTAATTTGGGTTTCGATGCCGGTCAGGCTTTCCAATGCGCCTTTGGACTCGAGCGGAATGTCGAGAGAGCCTGATTGTTGGCGGTAGGCATTGAGTTTGTTTTCAGCGTCTTGCAAGGTTTCTTTCAAGCGTGGCAATTCTTCGCTGATGAAGGCCAAACCGCTGGATGCGACTTGGACGTCGCGTTCGCGGTTTTGCGCAACGTAGTTGTCGGCAATGCTGTTGAGGATGACGCTGGTACGTTTAGGGTCGGTGCCGGTAAAGGTAAGGTTAATGATGGGGCTGGTTTTACCTTTGCTGATAACAGCCAGTTTGTTTTGGATGTTTTCGATGGCGCTGATGCGGGAGAACTTGGTTAACGCAAATTCTTGACCCGGATTAGCCAGGATTTGATCGATTTTGAGGGTGGTTTGATTGTTGATTTTCAGAGGCACGCCGACCTTGCCTTCGACAACGCGTTTGTCAGGCAGGGTAAGGGTATAGGCTTTGTTGCTCTTGGCGGTCAGTGTGAAGGTTTTGTTGAACCATTCGTCTTGTACGGAAAAGCTGCCGACGGTCAGTTTGGGATCGGGGTCGCCACTGATGTTGTGCATCAGGCTGCCGATAACGGGTGTGTATTTGGCTTTGACTTCTTGGTCAAGCTGAAGGTCGTCAACGGTTTTACCCAGCACCAAGCGTGATTGAACCAACTCGACTTCTGCTTCAGACGGCGTGGTTTGGTTGTTGAAGATGCTGTTGATTTCGGTCAGGATTTGGTTTTGTCGCGTTTCAATTTCCAGCATGGCATCGGCACGGTATTGCGGAGTGGATGCCAGGCTGAAGGCTGCGCCAAGAATGCCGCCTGCAAGCAGGGCGGCGAGGATTTTGTATTTATTTGTCCAAATTACTCGCAGCTGTTGGCCGAAGTCGATTTCGTCGTTGTCTGCGCTGTAAGGTGTGTAGGTCGTTTTTTTCATTGCTTGCTTTCTTGTTCATGCCGGTTTTATACCGGTTGAGTTTTTCCGTTTAGTTTGGTTTTCCAAGTGTCTGCGGCAGCATTGAGCTGTTCAAAAACGGCTTCAAACATTTCACTGCTTTGTTTGTATGGGTCAGGTACGGTTTTTTTAGGCAACCATTGGGCAAACAGCATGGTTTTGCTGCGTGCCGGCGGATGGATGTCGGCCACCATGTCAATTTGACAGGGCTCCATGACGAGAATCAAATCGGCCTGTTCGCACATTTGGGCAGTCAGTTGGCGTGCCGTATGGCCTGCAACGATAACGCCGTGTTTGAGTGCGGTTTTGATGGCTTGGAAATCGGCATCCTTACCTGCCAGTGCTTTTATGCCAGCGCTGCTGATGCGGTGGCCGGGTAGTTTTTTCTGCATAATCCGCTCTGCGGTGGGGGAGCGGCAGATGTTGCCTAGGCAGACGATGAGTATGTTGTGGTACATGATATTGTTTCGGTTTATGGTCTGAAAAAAGCGTGAGTCAGACTATAAGGTACTGCTTTTCCGTTTGTGCGGTGTGTACGGCTTTTATATGCCGTTTATGTAATTTGGTTGGATTGTGCGTGATTTTGTATCCTGCTGTCAAACAGGGTCTGACAGCAGGAACCACTGCTTATTTAAACGTATTGTCGAGGGTATTGACGTTGCTGATGGAGTTGGTAATTTGTGACATTACGCGGTTCCAACGGGTAAC
>NZ_JBQCVF010000102.1:0-7506 GCF_051962515.1 Neisseria sp. P0009.S007
TCCCAGCCGATGGCTTCGAGGAAGGAGGCGGTGCGTGCTTGGGCTTCTTCTTCGTCGAGCATGTCGAGTTTGTTCAGCACCAGCCAGCGCGGTTTGCCGTAAAGTTCTTCATCGTATTTGCGCAATTCGTTGATGATGGCTAGGGCTTCTTCAGCAGGGTTGACGGTTTCGTCGAAGGGCGCCAAATCGACGACGTGCAACAGCAGGCCGGTGCGCGATAGGTGTTTGAGAAAGCGGTGGCCGAGGCCTGCACCTTCTGCCGCGCCTTCAATCAGGCCGGGGATATCGGCCATGACAAAGCTGTGGTTTTCGTCGATGCGCACGACGCCTAAATTCGGATGCAGGGTGGTAAAGGGGTAGTTGGCGATTTTGGGGCGTGCGGCGGATACGGCGGTAATCAGGGTGGATTTACCGGCGTTGGGCATGCCTAACAAGCCGACGTCGGCGAGGACTTTAAGCTCGAGTTGCAGGGAACGGGTTTCGCCTTCTTCGCCGGGCGTGGATTGTTTGGGCGCGCGGTTGACGGAGGATTTGAAGTGGATGTTGCCCAAGCCGCCTTTGCCGCCTTTGGCGAGGCAGACGCGCTGGCCGTGGTGAGTGAGGTCGGCAACGATTTCGTCTGTATCGAGGTCGCGGATAAGGGTGCCGACGGGCATTTTGAGGACGATGTCGTCCGCACCTGCGCCATAGCGGTCGGAGCCGTGGCCTTTTTCGCCGTTTTTGGCTTGGTAGCGTTTGACGAAGCGGTATTCGACGAGGGTGTTGGTGTTTTCGTCGGCTTCTGCCCAAACGCTGCCGCCTTTGCCGCCGTCGCCGCCGTCAGGGCCGCCGCGGGGTACGAATTTTTCGCGGCGGAAACTGGTTGCGCCATTACCGCCTTTGCCTGCGGCGACTTCGATTTTTGCTTCGTCGATAAATTTCATGATGTTCTCTTATGGGTATTCGGTTGTTTCAGACGGCCTTTGTTAATAGAGGAGCTTGGTATCTGAACGGATAAAATGTTGCTTATTATAAAGGATATTTCGGTTTTAGGCCGTCTGAAATATGGTTTCAGACGGCCTTGGATTTATTGGGCGAGGGCTTGGTCGATTTCTTGGTAGAGTTGGGTGAAATTGGGTTCGCCAACGTAGGTTTTAAGGATGTTGCCGTTTTTGTCGATCAGGACGGAAGTCGGGTAAACCTGTGTACCAAAGGCTTTTGCGGCAGTTTTGTCGGCATCGTACATGACGGTGAAGGGAAGGCCGTATTCTTTGACGTACTGATGGACGCTTTCGATAGGATCGATGGGCTGGGCAATGCCGAGGACTTGGAAATTTTTGCCTTGATAGTCTTGGGCGGTTTTGATGATTTTAGGCATCTCGCTCACGCAGCCGGGGCAGGAGGGAAACCAGAAGTTAATGAGGGTAACTTTGTCTTTCAAATCGGCGTTGGTAATGGTTTTGCCTTGCAGGTCGGGCAGGGCGAAATCAGGGGCGGCTTTGTTGCTGGGGATAAGGACGAAGGTAAGAAGCGCGCCAATCGTGGCAATGACAAGGAGTGTGAGTATTTTTTTCATGATTCGAGGTTTTGAATTGCGTATGCTAAGGTTTGGGGAACGCTGATGCTGTGGCCGCTTTCGCTGCTGACGGGCATAAGGGTAACTTCGGCTTCGATGGCAGCTTTGCCGTTGGGCAGGGTTGCGGTTTGGCTGAGGATGATGTGGCGTGTGCCGATGTCTTTCAGACGGCCTGTGAAGGTTAAAACATCGCCTTCAAGCGACGGGCGGCGATAGCGGATATCGACGCGTGCAACAACGAGCATGATGCCTTCGAGTTCGGACAGAAGGTCATGCTCTTGAAAAAACGTCCAGCGTGCTTCTTCGAGAAATTCGAGATAGCGCGCATTGTTGACGTGGCCGTAGCCGTCGAGGTGGTAGTTGCGGACGGTCAGTTTCATCAGTTGAGATTGATGGGTTGGAACTCTTCGCGTGCGATTGGTTCGTGTTCGAGGTCGGTAATCACGGTGGAGAGTTGGATGTCGAACCATTCGTTGAAAATGTCGGCGTCCAAATCCGGCCATTCGCTTTCGTCTTCGCACCAGTCGGCCAATTCAGCAGCAAAAATGTCTTCAAAGCGCGCTTCGATTTCGTCCCATACTTCGTCGGCGGTTTCGCACGGGCGAACGAGGTAGGAATTGGCATCGGCTTGGATATCTTCAAGCGTTAGGCCGTCTAGGTGATTGCCGGGCAGGGATTTCAGCCAGTTCCAAAAAGGATCGAGGGGGATGAGCAGGAAGACGCTGCGGTTGACTTCGTACATGGTGTTTTCCTTGGTTTCTGTATAGTTGAATGATATAGCAAAGGTGGTGGACTGGCTATCTTTTGGGGGATAAAGGCCGTCTGAATTTCAGACGGCCTTTATTTTTGGGAACAATCAGAGGTTTTCTGATGGTGTTTGATACAGGGTTTGGGGATTGGCTGTATTGGGAATTTCTGCCGGAGCGGTTTGAGGGGCTGTTACCGGTTCGGAAGTGGCATTGCTGTCCACTAAGTCATCAATGTCGATGTTGTCGTCTTCGCTTTGAGGGAGCGTGCCGCCGGTTTGTTGGGTGCGGACTTTCATGTAAAGGTCGCGTGTGTAGCTGTATTTGTCGATGGCTGCGCCTTCGAGGCTGTCGGTCAGGTCGAGCAGTTCTTTACGGGTGTTGATGGCTTGCAGGCCGGTTGTGCCCCAGCGTCCTGCTCTGGTGTGGAAGACGGCGTTTTTAACCGGATAGAAAGTGGTGACGGCGTTGCCGACGGTATCGCGTACGGTAGACGGGCCGAGTAGGGGGACGACGAAGTAGTTGCTGTTTTTCCAGCCCCATGAGGCGAAGGTGTCGCCGAGGGTGTTTTTATTGCTGGGTACGCCGCCTGCACCGGCTATGTCGATTAAACCGCCCAGGCCGAAGGTGGTGTTGATGCCGACGCGGACGAGGTCTTCGCTAGCGCGTTTGACGTCAAGGCGCAGAACGTTGCTGCCAAAGCTGACGACATCGCGCAGGTTGTTGAAGAAGTTGCTTACACCGGTACGCACCGGTTTGGGCGTTACTTTGCGATAACCGCGTGCGACAGGAGAAAGGACGTATTTGTCTGCTTTGTCGTTGAACTTGGAAACGGTACGGTTGTAGCCTTCGTAAGGGTCGGCCGGATTGCGTTCGGCAAGTGCGGGAGCAGAGGCAAGGCTGATGAGGAGGCAGAGGGAAGCGGTGGTTTTTTTCATGATTGCAACCAGTCTTTGATTTCGTAAAGTTCGGCCAGTGCGCGGACGGAATCGGGAATGTTTTGAATGGTCGGTTTTTTGTCTGTCCGGCGCAGAGCGTTGAGCAGCAGGGAAACGCAGGCGGAATCTGCTTTGCCTACTTGGCTGAAGTCTATGCTGTCTGTTTCTTTCAGACGGCATTGTTGTTCGTAGCGCGCAAAGGCGGAGGCAGTCAGGGTTTTGACGGTAACGTCGCCGCTGATGTAGAGCGTGCCGTTGCGGATTTCTGTTTGCATGGTGTCTTTATGATGTAAGGCACCATGCCGTCTGAACATCAGGCGGCATGGTGCGGGGGTGGATTATTTACCGCCGTTTTTGGCTTTCAAATCGGCAATCAGGCCGTCGATGCCTTTGGCTTTGATGGTTTCGCCGAATTGGTTGCGGTATACGGTAACCAAGCTTGCGCCTTCTACTGCGACATTATATGCGCGGTATTTGCTGCCGCTTTGGTAGGTGGTGAAGTCCATGTTGACCGGTTTTTGGCCGGAAACGTTGATTTCGGCGCGGACGACGATTTCTTTACCGCCTTTGTTTACGACCGGGTTGTCTTTGATGTTGACCTTGGCGTTTTTGAATTTCAGCATGGTGCCGGAGTAGGTGCGGATCAGCAGGGTTTGGAACTCTTTAGTCAACGCTTGTTTTTGTGCGTCAGTTGCAGTACGCCATGGGTTGCCGACGGCCAAAGCTGTCATGCGTTGGAAGTCGAAGTAAGGGATGGCGTAGGCTTCAGCTTTTTGGCGTGCAGTGTTGGCATCGCCGCTGTTGAGGATTTTCAGCACTTGAACGGAGTTTTCACGGACTTGGTTGACTGCGTCGGCAGGAGAGGCAAATGCCATGCTGATGCTCAATACGCCGATGCTCAATGCGCTGATGAAGGAAGTTTTTTTCATGGGAGTGTCCTGAATATTGGGTTGATATGTGTTTATTGTTTGTTTTGACCGGCAGATTCACTGTCTGCGTTTTTTTCGGCAAAGCTGGTCATGAATTTGCCGATAAGGTTTTCCAAAACCATGGCGGAGCTGGTGACGGTAATGGTGTCGCCTGCCGCCAAAGAATCAGTATCGCCGCCTTGTTGCAGGCCGATGTATTGTTCGCCCAACAAGCCTGAAGTCAGGATTTGTGCGGAAACGTCGCTGCTGAACTGATATTGACTGTCCAGATTGAGGGCAACTTTTGCCTGATAGGATTTAGGGTCGAGCTGAATGGATGCAACGCGGCCCACCAGTACGCCTGCGGATTTGACCGGGGCGTTGGTTTTCAAGCCGCCGATGTCGCTGAAATCGGCATAGACGGTGTAGGTTTGTGATGATTTGCCGAACGATTGTCCGCCGGCGGCACGGAAGGCGAGAAAGCCGATAGCGGCTGCGCCCAGTAAGACAAACAGTCCTACCCAAAATTCCAAAGCATTTTTTTTCATGTGCTATTGTCCTTGTTTCATTCTTTTTAAGTGTCGTTTCAGACGGCCTTTAGTCGGTAAACATCCATGCGGTCAACATGAAGTCGACGGCGAGGATAGTCAGGGCGGAAGACACTACGGTGCGTGTACTGGCGCGCAAAATACCTTCGGAAGTCGGTACGCAGTGGAAGCCCTGATGTACGGCGATCAGCGTAACGGCTACACCGAAGGCGGCGGATTTGATTAAGCCGTTGAGTACGTCGTAATGGAAGGTAATGTTGTTTTGCATTTGCGACCAGAAAATACCGCCATCCAAACCCAGCCATTCGACGCCGACCAAATACGCGCCGTAAATGCCGGCAACATTGAAAATTGATGCCAACAAAGGCATGGAAAACACACCCGCCCAAAAGCGCGGCGCAACCACGCGTGCCACAGGGTCGACCGCCATCACGTTCATTGCTTCAAGCTGCTCAGTGGTTTTCATTAAGCCGATTTCGCTGGTCATGGCACCGCCCGCGCTGCTGGCAAACAGAATCGCCGCCAATACGGGACCTAATTCGCGCAACAGGGAAGCGGCAACCATATAGCCCAAAATATCGGCGGATTTGAATTTTGCCAGCTGCGTATAGCCTTGCAAGCCCAATACCATGCCGACAAACAGGCCGGAGACGGCAACAATCAGGACAGACAACACGCCTGCAAAGTAAACCTGGCGGATGCTCAGGCGCGGGCGGGCAAACGCCGTACCTGATTTGGCCAGGATCTGCAGGAAAAACAGCGTAATGCTGCCCAGCGATTGGATGAAGCCGAGGGTTTTTGCCCCGACGGAACGGATAAAATTCATAGGTTTCAGTTGATTGGTTAAATGGTTTTCAGACGGCCTTGTTTAAGTTTCAGGCCGTCTGAACATCAGCCCAGCAAGTCTTGTTTTAAAGTCGTTTGCGCCGGATAGCGGTAGGCGACGGGGCCGTCTGCCAAACCGCCGACAAACTGGCGTACCCAAGGCGAGTCGAGTTCGCGCATTTCTTCGGGCGATCCGGAGAACATGATTTCGCCGTGTGCCAGGAAAATGACTTGATCGACGATTTCCAGTGATTTTTCGATGTCGTGCGTTACCATTACGCTGGTGGAGCGCAGGGCTTTGTTGGCGCGGCTGATGAGGTGGGCGATGACGCCCAGTGAAATCGGGTCGAGGCCGGTGAAAGGCTCGTCGTACAACATGATTTCAGGGTCGAGCGCAATCGTACGCGCGAGGGCAACGCGGCGCGACATACCGCCGGAAAGCTCGGAAGGCATCAGGTTTTCAACACCGCGCAAACCGACTGCATTCAGTTTCAACACCACCAAATCGCGGATGACCGCTTCGGGCAAATCCGTCAGTTCGCGCATGGGGAAGGCGATGTTGTCGAAGACGGATAAGTCGGTGAACAATGCGCCGTGTTGGAACAAAACGCCCATGCGGCGGCGGTGTTCGTACAGCTCCTGCGCTGAAAATGCGGCCAAATCACGCCCTTCAATCAGCACTTTACCCGATTGCGGGTGGATTTGACCCGTAATCAGGCGCATCAGCGTGGTTTTACCGCTACCCGAACCACCCATTACGGCGGCGAAATTGCCTTGTGGAATGCTGAAGTTGATGTTGTTCAGAATAGGACGGTCGCCATATGCGAAGGCAACGTCTTTCATTTCGATGAAGGGTGTGGAACTCATGCAGGAGAGAGGTGTCGAAAAATGTATTTTAATTACGGGTATTGTAAAGGGTATTGGATATTCGGGCAATTTTCAGACGGCCTGCGCTTAGGAATAACGGGTAAAAACGTGTGAAAGAATGCAGAAGCGTTGGTGGTGCGGTCGTTTTGTCGCGTGTTGTGTCAAACATACAGACAGCTGTGTAGGTATATAAAGAGGCGGGCAAACATACCCGCCTTGTTTTTAATATTTCTGCAAACCTTCCACCTTGATTTCTTTGGCATTGGCATTGATGAAGGCTTGAGTTGCTTTCATTGTGGCTTGGATGCGCGGATCGTTCCAGCGCACGATTTGGTTGTTTTCATCGCGCTTGTCCGACCAGATAATCACTCCGTCGGTGTATTTTTTGCTGATTTCGAGCATTTTGCGCCAGCGGACGGGGTTGATGAATTGCTTGAAATAAGGGCTGTTGGTGGCCGAATAATATTGCGGCCAGATGTAGCCGATGATTTTTTTGTTGGGAAAGCGTTGGTGGATGTCGTCAACGGCGGTTTTCACGTCTTTTTCCCATTGCACCAAATCGGGGGAAGTGATGTAGAACACAGGATTGGCATAGTCGCTGATGGCGGCGGTGGGCGCACGACGTTTGCTGACTTGCCGCCATTTGGCCAAGATGGCTTCGTTGTCAACGTTGGGGCGGTAGTGGCGGATGCCGTGCAAATGTTCGGAGGGCATGCCGTAGTTGCTGATGAAGGCGCGCGGGTTTTCTTCTCTGAAGATTTGGTACATCCGCGCAAAGTCGGTTCTTAATTCGTCGGGGGTCAGCAGCTGGCCGTCTTTTTCGGCAAACCAGCTTTCGATGTCGGTGGAAATGGTGCGGTAGCCTTCGCGGCGCGATTGTTTGGCCAATTCACGAATGCGCGCTTCGTTGAGTACGCCGTGTTTGCGTTTGCCCGTCGGATCGGGTTTGACCAGCTCGCTTTCGTAAACCAAGAACACTTTGGAGAGTTTGTCGGCAGTCAGGTCAGGTTTGCCGACATAGTCCATGCGGTCGTAGATGATGAAATCTTTGGCATGGGCGGAGAGGGCGGTCAATAAGAGGACGAGGGGCAAAAGGCGGTTGGGTTTCATGTTTTTAGG
>NZ_JBQCVF010000103.1:0-7462 GCF_051962515.1 Neisseria sp. P0009.S007
ACGACTACATGACGGCCTTTGATTTGCTCGGGGTCGGGCATGCGTTTCCAGTTGAACGCGCCGCCTGCGAGTTTGTCGCCGTAGCGGGAAACGTGGACGTAGTCAAAGTCCAGAGGGAAGCGCAACAGCGGCAGCAGCTGTCCTGTAAACACCACTGCGCCACCCATGACAGGCAGCAGCATGGGGTATTTGTTAGCCAAGTCGCGGGTGATGTCGTCGGCAACTTTTTGCAAGGCCGCGCGGCATTGTTCTTGGTCAAACAGCAAGTCGGCATTGTCCAGCATGGCTTGGGTTTCAAGGCGTTTGGTTTCTAAGTCGGTCATGATAGGTCGTGTTGAGTGCGGTTAAAAACAAATTATATAGCGGATTCAATCAATTTTCGATATAAGGCGCGGCAATAGTGTAGTGAAAGTGAAGGGAATTTGAGCCGACCACGTTCAGACGGCCTTTTGCCCTTCCGCTTCGTCCACCAGCAAAAATGCCGTCAAAGCCAAAGCGGTCAATACCGCCGTCAACACCATCGCCCGTCCGTAATTGTCCGCACCGGCGCGTCCGAGATAATCGTAAATCAAAGTGGTCAGCGTCTGCCATTCGGGGCGCGATAGGAACAATGTGGCCGCAAATTCGCCGATACACGTTGCCGAAGCCAAAGTCAGACCGCGTCGCAAAGCCGGTTTCAATAAAGGCGCGGTGACATAACAGGCCGTCTGAAAACCGTTTGCGCCCATAGTACGAGCCGCCGCCGCGTAATCTTTGGGCAAACTGTCCCACGCAGCCAATACATCTTTGGCCACAAACGGATACGCCAACAGCGCGTAAGTCGCCGTCAGCAGCCACAGCGAAGCCGTCCACTGCGGATAGAGCAACAATACGCCGAACGCGATGCACACGGGCGACACCATAAACGGCAAAAACATCAGCGCGCGCAACCACGCCATTTGCCGTGCCGCCGCCGCATACAGCACGCCCAATATCGTTGCCGCCGCCACCGCTGCTGCCGAGAAACGGACGGTGTTCCACACTGCCGCCCACGTTTGCGCTTCCAGCAAGACTGCCCACGAAGAGCCTGCCGATACCGCCTTGAGCCACACAGCCGCCAAAGGCAGCAGGCAGCATACTGCCAACATGGCCAATACCGTTGCTGTCAGCCATTTTTCCCAAGCCCATATCGGCGCACGCGGAGGCAAAGGCGAGACCGACTTATCCACCGCCACGCGCTTGCTCCAATACGCATACAAACCTCCTGCCGCCGCCGTAACCGCCAGCACCAGCCACACCAGCACCGACGCACGCGCCATGTCCAACTCGTACGCCACCAGCCGGTAGATTTCCACTTCCACCGTTGCAAAACGTTCGCCGCCGAGCAGTAAGGCCAGTCCGAAGCCTGAAAAACAATATAAAAATACCAGGCACACGCCACCGGCAACCCACGCGCGCACCACCGGCCATTCGACCCAGACAAACCGCCGCCACGCGTCCGCGCCCAAAGATTGTGCCGACAGTAACCGCGCCTGCGGCACACGCACAAATCCCTGATACGCCGAGCGCACCAAAACCGGCAGGTTGAAAAACACATTGCCGTAAATCAGCAGCCACGGCGTATCCTGCCAACCTGCCGCCAGCATACCGTGTGCGCCAAACAAGGCCAGCACGCCCATGCCCGCCACCAAAGTCGGCATCACAAAAGGCAGCATCAGTAGGCGCAAAACCGTGCGTCGTCCGGCAAAGTCCATCCGCGCCAGCACCCACGCCGCAGGCACGCCCAAAGCCGTGACTAAGACGCAGGTCAAAACCGCCTGCGCCACTGTCCAGCCCAAGCGCAGGCGCATATAGTCATCAGCCACCACTTCCGCCCAAGCGCCTTCGCCGTCGTAAAACGCCAGCGACAGCAAAGGCGCGGCCACCATGACCGCTAAGAAACCCAAAGACAGAAGCAACAGCGCAAACCGCCGAATCCAAACCTGCATCGATGCGTACCCGAGAATAAAAACGCCTATTTTAGCCCGAGTTCGGCATAGAAGGTGGTATTCCTGCCCTTGTTTTCAGACGGCCCGGGCAGCCTGACGGATAAAACCGCCGTTTCTTCAAATTTTCCAAACATTTACGAAATCTCTTCAAAAAGGCAACATAATTGGTTGGGCATTTTTGTTGCAATGCCGCCGATTCAAAAAACCAAACAAATCAAAAACAAGGAAACATTATGACCACTACAACACGCCCACAAACCTACGATGCCGTCGCGCGCGCGTTGCACTGGCTGACCGTACTCGGTTTCATCGGCATTCTCTCCACCATTACCGTTTGGACCATCTACGATGGCGAAGAATGGGTCAAATCGCTCTTCGGCGTGCATAAATCCATCGGTTTCATCACGCTGCTGGTGATTGCCGTGCGCATTGTTTGGGCTTTGCTCAATGCGTCCAAACGTCCTGCCGCCGACAGCTTTGCCGCCAAAGCAGGCCACCTTGCCCTTTACGTCCTCATGCTTGCCGTTCCCGTTATCGGCATGATCCGCCAATACGGCGGCGGCCGCGGCCCGTTGAAAGTATTTGGTGTCGAAGTGATGCAGGGTTCGCCTGAGAAAATCGAATGGATGTCCAACCTCGGCAATATGGCGCACGGCAAACTTGGCTGGCTGCTCTTCGCGCTGGTCGCCGGCCACATTGCCATGGTTGTCGTCCATCGCATTCAAGGCCACGATGTTTTGTACCGCATGATTGGCCGCCGTTCTTAAGTGTAAAACGGTAAACAGCCAAGGCCGTCTGAAAACAGTTTGACCAAGCAAAAACTGTTTTCAGACGGCCTTTTTGTATTTGTGTTAATCTGCAAAAGTAGGGCAGGCATTTTGCCTGGCTGTTGTCCAAATACTGTAAACCGTACTGAGAAACACCATGACTGCTCCCATTCTCGCTATCACGTCCGGCGAACCGGCCGGCATCGGCCCCGACATCTGCCTCGATTTGGCTTTCGCCGACCTTCCTTGCCGCCCCGTTGTTTTGTGCGACAAAAACCTGTTGGCGCAAAGGGCCGAACAGCTCGGCAAATCCGTCATCTTGCGCGACTTTCAAGCCCAAGCGGCTGATCTGTTGCCCAAAGGCGAACTCGAAGTCCTGCATATTCCTTTAGATGCCGAGTGTCGGGCGGGCGAACTCAATCCTGCCAATGCCGCGTATGTGCTCCGACTGCTGGATACGGCGTATCAAGGCATTTCAGACGGCCTGTTTGCCGGTATGGTGACCGCGCCGCTGCATAAAGGCATCATCAACGATGCCCACGCAGGCAACGGCTTTTTCAGCGGCCATACCGAATACCTCGCCGAAAAAAGCCATACCGAACAAGTCGTCATGATGTTGACCGGCGGCGGCCTGCGTGTGGCATTGGTGACCACTCATCTGCCGCTGAAAGATATTTCCGCCGCCATCACGAAGCCTTTAATCGAGTCGGTTGTCCGCATTCTTGAACACGACCTGCGCCATAAGTTCGGCATAGCCAAACCGGTCATCCTCGTTACCGGCCTCAACCCCCACGCGGGCGAAGGCGGCCATTTGGGACACGAAGAAATCGACACCATTATTCCGGCGCTTCATGCCCTGCAGGCCGAAGGCATAGACGCGCGCGGCCCTTATCCGGCCGATACCGTGTTCCAACCCTTCCTGCTCAAAGATGTCGATGCCGTCCTCGCTATGTATCACGACCAAGGGCTGCCGGTGCTCAAATATGCCGGTTTCGGCGAAGGCGTGAATATCACTCTCGGCCTGCCCTTTATCCGCACTTCTGTCGATCACGGCACGGCCTTGAACTTGGCAGGCACGGGCAAAGCCGATTCCGGCAGCCTGATTACCGCCGTTCAAGCCGCGCTGGACATGGCGCACAATATGCAGAAACAGGCCGTCTGAAATATGGAGGTTTAATCGTTTGCAGGCGTAATGTGTTCCCATAAAAGCATCATCAGGGATATTTGCCTGTTGGTTTATGAAGCCGATAAATGTTCGGACAATAATCAGCGTTTTATTTGAAAAACGATATAAAAAAGGCCGTCTGAAGCCCCATGATTTGGGTTTCAGACGGCCTTTTGGTTTTTTGGTTTACCAAATTTCAGACAAAGTTTCTTTGACTTTGGCCTTCACTTCCGCTCCGAAGCGGCGGCTGAGCATTTTGCTGAAATCGTCTTGCGGCGTGTAGTTGACCAGCTCGGGGGCTTTGACAACATCGCGGGCGACGCTGTAAATGCTGCCGAAGTCGTCAATCAGGCCGACCTGTTTGGCTTCTTTGCCGGTGTAGATGCGTCCGCTGAAAACGTCGGGATACTGTTTGTCTTTCAACCTTGCGCCGCGGCCGAGTTTGACGGCTTTGATGAATTCTTGGTGGATATCGCCCAACATGGTTTCCCAAATTTGGGTTTGTGCCGGTGTTTCAGGCGTGAAAGGGTCGCCCATGCCTTTGTTGCTGCCGGCGGTTTTCAGACGGCGTTTGACACCGGCTTTGTCCATCAGGCCGGTAAAGTCGAAACCGCCGCCGATCACGCCGATGCTGCCGACAATGCTGGAAGGGTCGGCGTAAATTTTGTCGGCTGCGGCGGCAATGTAGTAGCAGCCGGAAGCGCACATGTCTTCGGCAACGAGGTAAACAGGGATGTCTTTGTGTTCGGCTTTGAGGCGGCGAACTTCATTAAAGGCCGTGTTGGACACAACAGGCGAACCGCCAGGACTGTTGGCGCGGATGATGATGGCTTTGGCGTTGCCGTTTTCGTAGGCGGCTTCCATGCTGTCGCGCAGGATTTGGACTTGGTCGTCGATGTCGTTGCCGATTTCGCCGGTCAGGTCGATAACGGCGGTGTGTTCGCTGCGGGCTTGGATGCTCGTGGTTTTTCCTTCTTCTTCTGCGAGGCCGAAGATCAGGCTGAGAAAGATGAGGACGGCGACGCCGCGCCAGATATTGCGCCAAATGCGGGCGCGGCGCTGTTCTTGGTAGGCGGCGAGGAGGACTTCGCGCAGGGTGTTGCGTTCCCAGTTGTCGACAGGGGTGGAGGCTGAAGATGGTGTGTTTTGGGCGTCGCCTTCACGGTGGATTCGGTATTGCATGATGTGATGTGCTTTCTTGTAGGCCGTCTGAATGTTCAGACGGCCTTATCGGTTTTAGTTGATGGAATAGCCGCGCAGGTATTGCGTACGTTCGCGGGTCATACGGGTTTCACACTGCAGGCGCAGGTATTCTGCTTGCGCAGCGCTGTCTGCGGACGCGGCGGCTTGTTGGCAGTTGAGTTTTTTACTTTGAATCCAGGCGCGTTGTTCGCCGAGGATTTGTTGTTTGACATCGCTGTCCATGCCGCCCCATAGGTCATTGATCTCGCCGTCTGCCTGACGGTTTTGCGCACGCGCGTTGTCGAGTTCGCTTTGGCTGAGACCGGGCGGTTCGTTGCGCGGAGTTTCACGGTCAGGGCGCAGGACTTCGTAGTCTGAATTATCGTCATCATCGGTCAAGCCGACGGCTTGGCTGGCGGCGTTGTTTTCGAGGATGTCTTGCGGATTGACAGTCGGCGGCTCTTCTGTGTTTTGGTTTTGCAGCAGCTTGATGGCCTGCTCTTTGGATACTGGTTTGCCGTCTATCATGACGATGCTTTTCACGCCGTAGGGCAGCAGGGTGGCGGAAAGGGTTTGGGCTGTGGTGCTCAGGGTGTTGTCTTCGAGAACCAGTTTGCCGTCTTTGTCAGGGGTGTAGAGCAGAGTGGTGCTGAACGTGTTGTTTTCAAAAGTCAGGTTGCTGCCCATCAGTTTTTGTTCGAGCATGTCGGACAACGGGGTATTGCCGTAAATCAGTGGGCTGTTGTCTATGGCCGTTTTGAGGATGGTGTCGGGAATGCGGATTTTGAGGTTGGCGCGGCAGATGGCTTTGCCGTTGTCTTCGGTTTCTTTGGGGTCTTCAAGCAGGGTTTCTAATTCGAGGCCGGCGGCGATAATTTTGTCGGCATCGATGAATTGGCGGTTGTCATTGCGGGCGAAGGAGCGCGCTTGTTGTTTGAGGGTGTCTTCGATGGTGGTACGGATGTTTTGCAGTGTGGCCGGTTGGGCGCAATCAAGCGCGGCTTTCGGCTCTTCTTTGCTGCATGCGGCAAGAAGAATCGTGCTTAAAATCAATACGGAAGCAGTTTTTTTGTACATGGGTACTCCTGAAGATGACGGCCTTTCAGACGGCCTGACGTGCCTATCATAACAAAAGCACTTGCAGCAAGTAAATGCGGCAAGTGCTTTTCTATGTCAGATGTATCAGCCTTTGATGACGCTGACAAAGCCGGAGAGGATGGCGGCGTTGAGCAAGTCAACGAAGAACGCACCGACCATAGGTACAATCAAGAAGGCTTTGTGAGACGGGCCGAAAGTTTGGGTAATGGACTGCATGTTGGCAACGGCAGTCGGGGTGGCACCCAAACCGAAGCCGCAGTGACCGGCCGCCAATACGGCAGCGTCGTAATCGCGACCCATGAAGACGTAGGTAACGAAAGTGGCGTACAGAATCATCACGACGGTTTGTACGGCCAAGATGATGGTCACAGGGCCTGCCAGACCGGTCAATTCCCACAGTTTCAGGTTCAGAAGAGCCATAGACAGGAAGAGTGACAGGGAGGCGTTACCGAATACGTCGATGGCACGGTCAAACATATTGACTTTGAAGGCGGCAGTCAGGACGTTGCGGATGACCACGCCTGCAAACAGACACCATACGAATTTAGGCAAGTCGAAGAAGGCTTTGTCGTAGCTGTCCACGATTTCGGCAAAAGCCAAACATGCGGCAAACATCGCGAGCGTTTCGACAGCGGAGTCAGCCGTAATCAGGCGAGTGCGCTGTGCTTGTTCGAAGATGTCATCAGTAGCATCGTTGTCGTCGGATTTGGCAGTTTTGACGATAGGTTTACGGCCCATTTTGTTGATCAGACGGCGTGCAACAGGACCACCGATCAAACCGCCGAATACCAGGCCGAATGTTGCAGAAGCCATACCTAAGCCGGTTGCGCCGGTCAGGCCGAATTTGCTTTCAAAGTCAGGACCCCATGCACCGGCGGTACCGTGACCACCGGTCAGGGTAATCGAACCGGTAATCAGGCCAATCAGCGGATCCAAGCCCAATGCGCTCGCCAAGCCGACACCGACAAAGTTTTGGACGATGATAAATGCGCCCACCACGGCGGTAAAGATAACCAAAGGCAAACCGCCCGCTTTCAAACGGGAGAAGTCGGCGCTCAAACCGATGGATGTAAAGAAGATGAGCATGAACGCATCTTGCAGCGGTTTTTCAAATTTGAAGCTGACGCCGTAGGCTTCGTGCAGGGCGAACAGGACGATAGCGGCAACCAAACCGCCGGCGACCGGCTCGGGAATATTGAAGTCTCGTAAGAATTTGATTTTTTGAACCAGAAATTTACCAACCAGCAACACGAGCGTGGCGGCAATCAGTGTGTAATAACTGT
>NZ_JBQCVF010000104.1:0-7403 GCF_051962515.1 Neisseria sp. P0009.S007
GTGCAGTCGGTGTGGAAAGCCGCCATTCCGTTTATCCGTCCGACTTTGTCCAACGAGGAATGGAAAACTTATTTGGATACGCGCGCGCAAGGCAATTTCAAGGTTTCGTTCAGCGGCTGGTGTTCCGATTTCAACGATCCGGCGGGCATGCTCAATATCTTGAAATCCAACAACTCAAACAATGCATTCCGCTACAAAAGCGCGGCGTTTGATACATTTATGAACAATACGCTGAAAGATGGTGTCAGCAAGGAAGCGCGCAGCCAGCTCTATGCCGATGCGGAGAAGCAGCTTCAAGAAGACGCTGCACTGATTCCGCTGTATCATCAGGTTGAAGTGCGTATGGTCAAACCCGATATTATCGGCTATTCCGACAAAGACCCTTTGCGGAACTACACGGTCAAGAGCTGGTCGTTCGCACCGAAAAAATAGATTGATTATAGACAGTACAAGTTTTCAGACGGCCTTAATGACAGAGGCCGTCTGAAACAACAGGAGACATAACACATGAAATCTGTACAACAACGTTTGTCCGCTTTACACGAAGCCATGAAAAAACATGGCGTGGACGCGTTTGTCATTCCTTCCGCCGATCCACACCTTTCCGAATACCTGCCCGAGCATTGGCAGGCACGCCGCGATTTTTCCGGCTTTACCGGTTCGGCCGGCACTTTGGTGGTAACCGCCGATAAAGCAGGCGTGTGGACCGACAGCCGCTATTGGGAACAGGCTGGCCAACAGCTTGCGCCAAACGGCATCGAGCTGCAAAAAATGGGCGTTGATGCGCCTTATACCGAATGGTTGGCACAAAATCTGCCCGAGGGCGCCGTCGTCGGCGCGCCTGCCGATATGTTCGCACTCAGCGGCGAGCGCGGTTTGAAACAGGCACTTGCCGCCAAAAACATCCGCCTCGAATATCCTGAAACTTTGTTGGACGAAGTATGGGACGACCGTCCTGCATTGCCGACTCCGGAAATCTACGTTCACCATCCCGACTACGTTTCCGAAACTGCGGCCGAAAAACTGGCCCGTATCCGTACGGCCATGAAAGAGCAGGGCGCAGATGCACATTTGGTTTCTTCTTTGGATGACATTGCTTGGATTACCAATCTGCGCGGTGATGATGTGCCGTTCAACCCTGTGTTCTTGTCCCATCTGTTTATCAGTCAAGACAAAGCCGTATTGTTTACCGATGCAGGCCGTCTGAAAGCCGAATCTGCCGAAGCTTTGAAAGCGGCAGGTTTTGAAGTATTGCCTTATGCGCAAGCGGCGGACTATTTGGCAGGCGTTAAGGGCGCATTGCTGATTGATCCGAACAAAACCGCTGTCGGTACTTTGCGCCGCCTGCCTGAAGACGTCCGTTTGATTGAAGCCATCCACCCAAGTACATTCTTCAAATCAGTCAAATCCGATGCCGACATTACCCATATCCGCAATACCATGGCGGAAGACGGCGCGGCATTGTGCGGCTTCTTTGCCGAGTTTGAACAAATCTTGGCAGACGGCGGCGAATTGAGCGAGCTGGACATCGACGGCATGCTCTATAAACACCGCAGCCAACGTCCCGGCTTTATTTCGCCAAGTTTCGACACCATCGCCGGCTACAATGCCAATGCCGCCTTGCCTCATTACAGCGCGACACCGGAAAACAACAGCAAAATCAAAGGCGACGGTATGCTGCTGATTGACTCCGGCGGCCAATACTGGGGCGGTACGACCGACATCACGCGTGTGGTGCCTGTCGGCAATCCGAGTGCGGCCATGAAGCGCGATTACACTTTGGTGTTGAAAGCGCATATTTCTCTGGCGGAAACCATTTTCCCTGAAAACATCAAAGGCCCGATGATTGATGCCATCTGTCGTAAATCACTCTGGCAGGCGCAATGTGATTACGGTCACGGTACAGGTCATGGCGTGGGCTATTTCCTCAATGTGCATGAAGGTCCGCAAAGCATTGCCGTTGCCGCCGTGCCGCAACCGCATCACGCGATGAAGTCAGGCATGCTGACTTCCAACGAGCCGGGTCTTTACCGTCCGGGCAAATGGGGTATCCGTATCGAAAGCCTGGTAATCAACCGTCCGGTTGAAAACCCAGAGGAAACCGAGTTCGGCAAATTCCTGTATTTTGAGACCGTTACCCTCTGTCCAATCGATACGCGCCTGATCGATACCAAACTGATGACCGGCAGCGAAATCGAATGGCTGAACCAATATCACGCCGAAGTGCGCCGCCGTCTCGAGCCTTTGACAGAAGGCGCGGCCAAAGCATGGCTGATTGAACGCACCAAACCTTTGGCGCGTTAACGTGAAAGGCCGTCTGAAACGGCGGATACAAAGTTTCAGACGGCCTTATCACAACAATTATCTAAAAACTAAAAAACCTTACCCGACTCCGAATAAAAACAATAACCCGGTCGGAATAGAGAGAGAAACCGGCGCGGCGACGTTACAGACGCCTGCTGCCATTCATCCGATTTCCGCTTCAGGTCAGCTTTGTTTTCACGAGTCCGGTATGTTCAGACAGGACAGCCTGATTATGTTGAAATTCATCATCAAACGGATATGTGCTTCCATCCCGACCATGCTGGTGTTGATTACCGTATCGTTTTTTCTGATGCGGCTTGCACCGGGCAGCCCGTTCACAGGCGAACGCAATTTGCCGCCTGCGGTCATGGCCAACATCGAAGCCAAATACCACCTCAATGACCCGATGTACCTCCAATATTTCCACTACCTCAAGCAGTTGGCGCAGGGGGATTTGGGGCCGTCGTTCAAATATAAAGATTTCAGCGTTAATGAGTTGCTTGCCCAATCCCTGCCAGTATCGGCAGAACTTGGTTTCTACGCCTTTTTGATTGCCGCCATCTTCGGCATGTTTATCGGCATCATCGCCGCCTTAAAACAAAACAGCTGGCTGGATTATTCGCTAATGAGCGGCGCGATGACCGGTATCGTTGTTCCCAGTTTTGTGATGGCGCCGGTATTGGTGCTGGTGTTTGCTGTCAGACTGCAATGGCTGCCTGCAGGCGGCTGGAACGATGGCGCACTGATGAATTTGATTCTGCCTGTCGTTACTTTGTCCATCGGTTATGTGTCCAGTATCGCGCGGATTACGCGGGGTGCGATGATTGAAGTATTGAACAGCCCCTTTATCCGTACGGCACGCGCCAAAGGCCTGCCCATGAGCCGCATCATCCTGCGCCATGCGCTGCGTCCCGCCATGCTGCCGATTGTTTCTTTCTTAGGCCCGGCATTCGTTGGCATCATTACCGGCTCCATTGTGATTGAAAACGTGTTCGGTATTCCCGGCGTCGGACAATTATTTGTCAACGGCGCGCTCAACCGCGACTACGGCATGATTTTGGGTTTGACGATTTTGGTGGGCATTATGACCATTTTGTTCAACGCCATCCTCGATATTCTGTATGCCATTATTGACCCGAAAATCCGTTATTAATCCCATTTGCGCAAAGGCCGTCTGAAACGTTCAGACGGCCTGAAGAAAGAATAAAAAGCGAGAGAGAACATTATGTTATTCAAAAAGAAGCAGACTCAGGCCCTCGCAGAGGCAGCAGAATACGCCCAAGTGCACGGCAAAAGCCTGTGGAGCGACGCATGGCGGCGTTTTAAACAAAACAAAGCGGCGGTGTACAGCATTATTATCCTGTTGCTGATCAGTATTTTTGTGATTGTGGCACCATGGATTGTCCGCTACACCTACGACTTCACCGACTGGGACAATATGCAGATTCCGCCGTCCCTTTCTACTCATCACTATCTGGGTACGGACTTGCTCGGCCGTGATTTGCTGTCGCGTGCGGCAACCGGCGGACGTATTTCCTTGCTGGTCGGTGTGGCCGGCGCATTGGTGGCTGTTGTCATCGGTACGCTTTATGGCGCGATTGCCGGCTTTATCGGCGGTAAGCTCGATTCGCTGATGATGCGCTTTTTGGAAATTTTGAACGCGTTTCCGTTTATGTTTTTCGTCATTCTGCTGACCACATTCTTCGGCCGCAACTTGCTTTTGATTTTTGCCGCCGTGGGTTTGGTGTCTTGGCTGGACGTGGCGCGTATCGTGCGCGGCCAAACCTTGAGCTTGAAGCATAAAGAGTTTGTCGAAGCGGCACGTGTGAGCGGCGTGGCAAAACGTAAAATCGTAACGCGCCACATTATTCCGAATGTTTTGGGTGTGGTGATGGTGTATGCCTCTTTGCTGGTACCGGGCATGATTATGTTTGAATCCTTCTTGAGCTTCTTGGGCTTGGGTGTGCAAGAGCCGATGACCAGTTGGGGTTCGATGCTGCAAGAAGGCGCAATTTCGATGGAAGCCGCACCATGGCAGCTGCTCGTGCCGAGTTTCTTCTTGGTAACCACTTTGTTCTGTTTCAACTTTATCGGCGACGGCCTGCGCGATGCGCTCGACCCGAAAGACCGCTAAACCACAACCAAAAGGATAATCAAAATGACAAAACAGTTACTGGTTGTAGAAAATCTGGACATCAATTTTGAATTGCATGAAAAAAACGTGCACGCCGTGCGTAATGTCAGCTTTAAAGTGGCAGAGGGCGAAACATTGGCTTTGGTCGGCGAGTCCGGCTCGGGCAAGTCTGTAACATCTATGTCCGTTATGCGCCTGTTGCCTGAAAAGTTTGCCCGTTATGGCAAAGATTCGCGCATTACTTTTGACGGCATTTCCATTTTGGATGCCGATGAGAAAACCCTGCGTGATTTGCGCGGCAACCGCATCAGCGTGATTTTCCAAGAGCCGATGACCTCGCTCAATCCGTTTATGCGTATCGGTGCGCAACTGATTGAAGCGGCGCGTGTGCACAATAAAAAGCTCGGCCGCAAAGAAGCAGGGCTGAAGGCATTGGCATTGTTGGAGCGTGTGGGCATCAAAGAAGCCGAACGCCGCATGAAACAATATCCACACGAGTTTTCCGGCGGCCAGCTGCAACGCATCATGATTGCCATGGCACTCATTAATGAACCTGACCTGCTGATTGCCGACGAACCGACCACGGCTTTGGATGTAACCATTCAAGCCGAGATTCTCGATTTGCTCCACGATTTGCAACAGCAAATGGGCATGGCGATTATCTTCATTACCCACGATTTGGGTTTGGCGGAACACTATTCCAAAACCGTCTGCGTCATGCGTAACGGCGAAATTGTCGAGCGCGGCAAAATCAAAGAAGTTTTTGCCCATCCGAAGCACGAATATACCGCCGAACTCATCAATGCCATTCCCAAAGGCATGAAAGAGCCGGAAGAAAACAACGCCGGTGTGTTAATCGATGCCGATAATGTCAATGTTTCTTTCGTATTGAAGCAAAGCTTTTTTGGCAAGCCGCTCAAAACTTTCGACGCCGTCAAAGGCATCAGCCTCAAAATAAAAGAAGGGGAAACATTGGGCGTTGTCGGCGAGTCCGGTTCCGGAAAATCCACGCTGGGCAAAGCCGTCATGCAGATGCTGCCTTATACCGGCCATATCTTCTTTGAAGGCAAAGACCTGAAAAACTATACAGCCGAGGAAGCATGCCGTCTGAAATCGCAACGGCAAATTGTGTTCCAAGATCCGTTCGGTTCGCTTTCCCCACGCCTTACAGTTGGTGAAATTATTGGTGAAGGTTTGACGGTTCATCATCCTGAGATGACTAAAAAAGAACGTATCCAGCGCGTTTTGGAAGTCATGAAGGAAGTGTCCCTGCCGCTTGACGCGCTCAACCGTTATCCGCATGAATTCTCCGGCGGCCAGCGTCAGCGTATAGCTATTGCACGCGCCGTTATCCTGCGCCCGAAATTCATTCTTTTGGACGAGCCGACTTCTGCACTTGACCGTTCCGTACAATCCAAAGTAGTCGAGCTTTTGCGCGATTTGCAAAAGAAATACGGCCTGACTTATATGTTCATCAGTCATGATTTGTCTGTCGTGCGCGCCGTTAGCGATAATGTGATCGTGATGAAGCAGGGCGAAATGGTTGAGTACGGCAGCGCGGATCAGATTTTCCACCATCCGCAAAACGATTACACCAAACGTTTGATTAACGCCGCATTTGATTTGTAGAAAAGGAAAAGGCCGTCTGAAAAGAAATTTTCAGACGGCCTTTTTAAGCGGAGGCTTTTTTCATCTAATGAGCGATTGCTTATGCCTGTACGGCATCCAATGCCTGCGCCAAGTCGGCAAGCAAATCGTCGATATGCTCGATACCCACGCTCAGGCGTACCATGTCGGGGCTGACGCCTGCTGCGGCGAGTTCTGCATCGTCAAGCTGACGGTGGGTCGTTGTGGCAGGATGGGTAGCCAGCGATTTGGCATCGCCGATATTCACCAAACGCAGGAAGAGTTGCAGTGCGTCAATGAATTTCGCGCCGGCTTCACGACCGCCTTTAATACCAAAACTCAGCAAACCTGAGGCTTTTCCGCCGTAGTCGCGGTCAATCAAAGCTTTATACGGACTGTCAGGCAGTGCAGGATAGTTCACCCATTCGACCCGCGGATGTTTCTTTAAGAATTCGGCTACTTTTAGGGCGTTTTCGCAATGACGTTCCATACGCAGGGCGAGGGTTTCCAAACCTTGAAGCAGTAAAAATGCGCTGTGCGGAGACAGGGCGGCACCGGTATTACGCAATGGGACGACACGGGCACGGGCGATATAGGCTGCCGCACCAAAATGTTCGCAGTAGTTTACGCCGTGGTAAGACGGATCAGGCTGATTGAAGGTTTTTTCAAAACGCGGATTGCCTGCCCATTGGAATTTGCCGCCGTCGATAATGGCACCGCCAATCGTTGTGCCGTGGCCGCCGATGTATTTTGTCAGAGATTGGATAACAATGTCGGCTCCGTGTTCTATCGGGCGGAACAATGTAGGCGTAGCAACGGTGTTGTCCACCATTAGTGGTAGCCCTTGAGCGTGCGCGGCTTGGGCGAATGCTGGAATATCAACGACATTGATGGCAGGATTGCCGATAGATTCGCAATACACCAGTTTGGTGCGGCTGTCGGTATTGGCGGCGATTTCTTCGGGTTTGGCCGGATCGATAAAGCGTACTTCTATGCCTTGGCGCGGCAGGCTGTGAGCAAAGAAATTGTATGTGCCGCCGTAGAGGGTTTTGGTTGCAATGATGTTGTCGCCTGCTTCAGCCAAGGTTTGAACGGCATAGGTAATTGCCGCCATACCGCTGGCGACAGCCAATGCGGCGATACCGCCTTCCAAACGGGCAACGCGTTCTTCCAAAACGGCAGTGGTCGGATTCATCATACGGGTGTAGATATTGCCCGCTACATCAAGGTTGAACAAGTCTGCGCCGTGTTGCGTGTTGTCGAAAGTGTAGGAAGTGGTTTGGTAAATGGGGACAGCAGCGGATTTGGTAGTTGGTTCGGATTGATAGCCTGCATGCAG
>NZ_JBQCVF010000105.1:0-7356 GCF_051962515.1 Neisseria sp. P0009.S007
GCCGTCGGTGCGGCCACTGCGCCTTGGTACTTGGCGTACACGGTCTGATAGCGGCTGTCGTCTTCATCATCGGCCACGCGTTCGATATAAGGTGGCAAGGGCAGATGGCCGTTTTGCTCTAAAAGTTCGTAAACGGTTTGCTCGCCTTCAAATTTCAGGCAAAACAATTCTTCCGCACGCTCCATCATGACGGCACGGATATCGCCTTCAAAAATCAATTCTGTACCCGGTTTCGGCGATTTGGACGAGCGGATATGCGCCAATGCGGTATGCGCGTCCAATACCCGTTCAATTAGGGCTTCGATTTTGCCGCCGCTGGCTTTTTGGCCGAACAGGCGTGCCTTCATCACTTTGGTATTGTTAAACACCAGCACATCGCCCGGTGCGACATAATCGGGTAAATCGCCGAAATGTTTGTCTTCAATCGGCAATGTAGGCAAGGCAACCAGAAGCCTGCTGCTGCCGCGTACTTCCGGCGGATGCTGGGCAATCAGTTTTTCGGGCAATTCAAAATCAAAATCGGAAATATCCATTGTCGTGCATAATTTAAAAAAACAGGCGCCATTATACGCGCAAAGTGGGTTTTCAGACGGCATGTTTTGTCGAAAAACCAATAAATTAGAATAAACGCTCTTGGGGAAATCACTTTTTAACGAAAATCAGCGTTCCTTTCTTTTTTCGCCGAAAAACGCCTTTTTTCTATCTTTTACTGGACATTTACCGACAAGTTCGGGAAAATAGCCGGATTCATTTTTCAGGCTCCGCCCTGTTCCGACATTATTTAAACGCCGGATGGCAAACCAGCCTTCCGACGTATCAGGAAATCATCTAAAACCACTGCGGCGCATACCTAATATGCACTTTATATGCCGCGCAAAAAAGGAAAAGCAATGGATTTGCGTAAATTAAAAAAACTGATTGATTTGGTCGAAGAATCAGGCATTGCAGAAATTGAAGTTACCGAAGGCGAAGAAAAAGTCCGCATTACGCGTACCACTGCCGCCGCAGCTCCTATTTATGCTGCTCCGGCACCTGCCGCAGCCGCTCCGGTTGCCGCCCCTGCAGCTGCTCCGGCTGCAGCCGCTCCGGCCGCCGCCCCTGCCGCTCGCGATTTGTCCAACGCGCAAAAATCGCCTATGGTCGGTACGTTCTACCGCGCCCCCGGCCCGAACGCCGCCGCTTTCGTCGAAGTCGGCCAACAAGTCAAAGCCGGCGATACTTTGTGCATCATCGAAGCCATGAAGCTGATGAACGAAATCGAAGCCGAGAAATCCGGTGTCGTTAAAGAAATTCTGGTTGAAAACGGTACTCCGGTCGAATACGGCGAGCCGCTCTTCATCATTGAATAATCCGCTTTTTCAGACGGCCTTTAGCTTTAAGGCCGTCTGAAATTCCTTTTCTGTTCATTAAGGACAAACCATGCGTCTGATTTTGGCTATTTTCTTGCCATGGCTTCAGTTTTTCACCATCGGCCGTCCGTTTGCAGGCATTATCTGTCTGATTCTGCAATGTACGCTGGTTGGCTGGATACCGGCAGCCATGTGGTCGGTTTATGCCTTGAGCCAATACAAAACCGACCAAAAAATCCGCAACGCATTAGGCGGCCGACAATAGGCCGTCTGAACCATCCGGAAAGATTATCATGCTGAAAAAAGTATTGATCGCCAACCGGGGCGAAATCGCCCTGCGCGTCCTGCGTGCCTGCCGTGAAATGGGCATCGCCACCGTCGCCGTCCATTCCGAAGCCGACAAAGACAGCCTGCACGTCAAACTTGCCGACGAATCCGTGTGCATCGGCCCTGCCGCATCCGCACAAAGCTACCTCAACATCCCGGCCATCATTGCTGCCGCCGAAGTAACCGAAGCCGACGGCATCCACCCCGGCTACGGCTTTCTCGCCGAAAACGCCAATTTTGCCGAACAAGTCGAACAATCTGGCTTTGTCTTCATCGGCCCTAAAGCCGACACCATCCGTCTGATGGGCGACAAAGTATCTGCCAAACACGCCATGATCGAAGCCGGCGTACCTTGCGTTCCCGGTTCTGATGGCGCATTGCCAGACGACGGCGAAGAAATCCTCAAAATCGCCGATAAAGTCGGTTATCCCGTCATTATTAAAGCCTCCGGCGGCGGCGGCGGCCGCGGTATGCGCGTCGTCGAGAAAAAAGAAGACCTCCTCCAGTCTGTCGAAATGACCAAAGCCGAAGCAGGCGCGGCATTCGGCAACCCGATGGTTTACATGGAACGCTATCTGCAACGTCCGCGCCACGTCGAAATCCAAGTGATTGCCGACGAACACGGCAACGCCATCTACCTCGCCGAGCGCGACTGCTCCATGCAGCGCCGCCACCAAAAAGTCATTGAGGAAGCACCGGCCCCGTTCATCACTGAAGAAGAACGCGCCAAAATCGGCAAAGCCTGTGCCGACGCTTGCAAACGCATCGGCTATCGCGGCGCAGGTACGTTTGAATTCCTGTACGAAGACGGCGAATTCTTCTTTATCGAGATGAACACACGCGTTCAGGTTGAGCATCCGGTTACCGAGCTCATCACCGGCGTAGACATCGTTCAAGAGCAATTACGCATCGCATCCGGCCTGCCTTTGCAATACAAACAGGAAGACATTCAAGTCGAAGGCCACGCGTTTGAGTGCCGTATCAACGCTGAAGACCCGTACAACTTCATTCCAAGCCCGGGCCTGATTGAAAGCTGCCACTTGCCCGGTGGCTTCGGCGTCCGCGTCGACAGCCATATTTACCAAGGCTACCGCATCCCTCCTTACTACGACAGCCTGATCGGCAAAGTCTGTGTCGTCGGTAAAGACCGCGACCAAGCCATGGCCAAAATGCGTGTTGCCCTCGATGAGCTGGCGATTACCGGCATCAAAACCAATACGCCGCTGCACCGCGACTTGTTCAGCGATCCGGGTTTCCAAAAAGGTGGTGTCAGCATCCACTACTTGGAACATTGGTTGGAAGAACGCAAAGCCAAACTGGATAAATAATCCCTTGTTTTGACTAAAAATCAGGCCGTCTGAAACGTAAAATAAAGTTTTAGACGGCTTTTTTTTGATGATGAAGTTTATTTGATTGCTTCAGATTCAATGGAACTGGCTGCCCTTATTTCTCCGTAAATCATGACATACCCCTCACCATCTTACGCTTCTTTCTGGCAAATAAAAAACCGCACGGCTGCTTGCCGTGCGGTTTTGCTTTTTGTCTGAAGGTTTCAGACGGCCTTACATCATGCCGCCCATACCACCCATGCCGCCCATATCAGGCATAGCAGGTTTTTCTTCAGGGATTTCAGCGATCATGCAGTCTGTGGTCAGCATCAGGCCGGCGATAGATGCGGCGTGTTGCAGCGCAGAACGGGTTACTTTGGCAGGGTCGAGTACGCCCATTTCGATCATGTCGCCGTATTCGCCGGAGCCTGCGTTGTAACCGTAGTTGCCTTTGCCTTCCAGCACTTTGTTCACGACCACGCTAGGCTCGCCGCCTGCGTTGGCAACGATTTGGCGCAGCGGAGACTCAACGGCGCGCAATACGATTTGTACGCCTGCGTCTTGGTCGGCATTGCCGGTGTGCAGGTTTTCCAAAGCAGCACGGGCACGCAACAAGGCTACGCCACCACCTGCAACCACGCCTTCTTCAACGGCTGCGCGGGTAGCGTGCAGCGCGTCTTCCACGCGGTCTTTTTTCTCTTTCATTTCCACTTCGGTAGCGGCACCGACTTTGATCACTGCCACACCGCCGGCCAATTTAGCCACGCGCTCTTGCAGTTTTTCTTTGTCGTATTCGCTGGTTGCGGTTTCAATTTGTTGGCGGATTTCGGCAACACGCGCTTCGATTTGGGCTGCGTCGCCGAAGCCGTCGATGATGGTAGTGTTTTCTTTACCGATTTCGATGCGCTTGGCTTGACCCAAGTCGTCCAAAGTCGCTTTTTCCAGAGATAGGCCGACTTCTTCGGAAATCACTACGCCGCCGGTCAGGATGGCGATGTCTTGCAACATGGCTTTGCGGCGGTCGCCGAAGCCAGGGGCTTTAACGGCAACGGTTTTCAGAATACCGCGGATGTTGTTCACCACCAAAGTTGCCAAGGCTTCGCCTTCTACGTCTTCAGCGATAATTAAGAGCGGACGGCTGGCTTTGGCCACTTGTTCCAAAACAGGCAACAGGTCGCGGATATTGCTGATTTTTTTGTCGAACAACAATACAAACGGATTGTCCAAAGCAGCAATTTGTTTTTCAGCGTCGTTGATGAAGTAAGGAGACAGGTAACCGCGGTCGAACTGCATACCTTCAACCACGTCCAGCTCGTTTTCTAAAGATTTGCCGTCTTCAACGGTAATCACGCCTTCTTTGCCGACTTTTTCCATCGCTTCGGCGATAATCGCGCCGACTTGTTCGTCAGAGTTGGCAGAAATAGAGCCGACTTGGGCGATTTCTTTAGAAGTATCGCAAGGTTTGGCGATGTTTTTCAGCTCTTCAACCAAAGCAGCAACGGCTTTGTCGATGCCGCGTTTCAGGTCGGTCGGATTCATGCCGGCGGTAACGTATTTCATGCCTTCGGCAACAATGGATTGCGCCAATACGGTTGCAGTAGTGGTACCGTCGCCGGCTACGTCGTTGGTTTTAGACGCCACTTCTTTCACCATTTGCGCGCCCATGTTTTCGAATTTGTCTTTCAATTCGATTTCTTTTGCTACAGACACACCGTCTTTAGTGATGTGCGGGCCGCCGAAAGCGCGGTCAAGTACCACGTTGCGGCCTTTAGGGCCCAAAGTTACGCGTACGGCGTTTGCCAATACATTGACGCCGTTTACCATTTTTTGGCGAACTTCATTGCCGAATTGTACGTCTTTTGCTGCCATTTAAATTCTCCAAATCAATATTAAAAATCTGTTCGAGGCCGTCTGAAAACTTCGTGTTTGATGCAGACGGCCTTTGGTTCTGAAACTTAATTCAACAATTATTCAACGATACCGAAGATGTCTTCTTCACGCATTACCAACAGCTCTTCGCCGTCGGCTTTTACAGTTTGACCGCTGTATTTGCCGAAGATCACTTTGTCGCCGACTTTGACATCCAGCGGACGGCGCTCGCCGTCTTTACCGATTTTGCCCGCACCCACGGCGATTACTTCGCCCATGTCGGGTTTTTCAGCAGCCGCACCCGGCAAAACGATGCCGGAGGCGGTTTTTTCTTCAGCTTCTAAGCGTTTGACGACTACGCGGTCGTGTAAAGGGCGGATGGTCATGTCTTAATGCTCCGATAAATAAATAGATTGAAAACAATTGTCTGTCGGACATGACAGACACGGTTTACTTGGAAATAGCGGCACGCTTATGGAAAGCCTGCCTTAATGGCGGGTAGATTTGGGTTGTTTGCGACAAATTCAAGGGAAAAAGTAAAAATTTCTATGCAGTCTTTCCAAATATTTTCATACGCAAAAATGCCCGATCATATATTTTTCAGACGACCTGATATACCAACTGCAAAGTTCGTTTAAAAACAAGCCACTTTCTTTACAAATTCAATACAACTCTTTACAACTATTTCTTTTTAACGCACTATTATAAATGATGATTATTCTTAATTGCATATTTTAAAGATAATTTCTCTTTATTTGCTTTTATTTTTTATTACTGTCATTTTATTAAGGACATTTCTCAATGAATACGCCCCTGTTCCGACTGAGCCTGCTGTCACTGACACTGGCAGCCGGTTTTGCACACGCAGAAAATGAAGCCAAAGACAATGTTGTACTTGATACCGTTACCGTCAAAGGTCAGGCTACAAGCGCCACACACCGTGTAACGACGAAACGTATGGAAGAAACGACTTCCACTGATTTAAAAGACGTATTGTTCAACGAACCCTCTATCAGTTTCGGCGGCGGCAACGGTCAGTCGCAGTGGGTAACCATCCGCGGCATGGGTCAAGACCAAATAGATTATAAAGTTGACGATACCTACACCGACAGCCAGATTTTCCACCACAACGGCCGCTTTATGCTTGACCCCGCATTGGTAAAAGTCGTTGCCGTACAAAAAGGTACGGGTTCGGCCTCCGCAGGCATCGGTGCAACCAGCGGTGCGATTGTTGCCGAAACGGTTGAAGCCAAAGATTTGCTGAGAGAAGGTCAAAACGTCGGTTTCAAAGTCAATGTCGGTATCAGCAGCAATAAAGGCTATTCACGCGGCGCAAGCGTTTATGGTCAGGCAGGCGGTTTTGACGCTTTGGTTTCAGGCAATTTCGTACGCGACAAAGAATACACGGCAGGCAAAGGCTACCGTAATTTGCTCGGAAGCGATAAGGTTTTAAACAGTGGATTGGGTTCACGCGGCTTGTTGGGCAAAATCGGCTATCGTTTCAACGAAGACAACCGTATTGAATTAAGCCACCGCCAAGAGAAACAATATGGGGAACGCGCCCTGCGCGAAGAGTTCGATTTCTCGCAAGTCTTCCAAACTGACCGCCGTACGGGTCAATACGTTTTGGATGCCAACGGCAACCGTATTCCGAACGTCGCCACCAACTCGCCGCGCTACCGCACGCTGACCCAAGACACCACCAACTTGGAATTCAAAGGCGGAAACTTGGGCTTTATCGACAAAATCAAAGCCAATGTTTACCGTTTGAACACCAAACGTGATGAAGTCCCCAATCCAAATTATGAATTGGACGGCGAAGTACGGACATACGGAGCCAATCTGAATCTCGACAGCCGTCTATTTGACCGCCATACCCTGAAATACGGAGTAAACTGGCGCACTCAAAAAAGCAGCTCAAACGGAGAAAACAGCGAGAAGAAAAGCGATGCCGGCGTATATGTAGAAGGCATTTGGGATTTCTCTCCGGTTACGCTGACCACAGGTTTGCGCTATGACCGTTGGAAAATGAAAACCAGCAGTAATACAGAAAATTCAGACGGCAACCTCAATCCAAGCATCGGGTTGGTTTATGACATTACCCCTGATTTTTCCATCAACACCAGCCTGAACTATGCAACCCGCAGCCCCCGCCTGTACGAAGCAGCTTTAATGAGCAGCAGATCGATTAAAGCATCGCCTGACTTGAAAGCGGAACGCTCTCGAAATGCAGAAATCGGCTTCAACTACCACTGGAATTCTGCCCTTACATTGTCCGGCAGCTATTTCCATCAACAAATCAAAGATGTACAAGCCATCCGCCAAGAGGGTCAATACTATGTTTGGTATAACGGCGGCAAGCTGAAAAACACAGGTTACGAACTGAACGCAGCCTACCGCTGGAAAGGTCTGACCGCACGTGCAGGCGTAGCCTACAGCAAACCGAAGCTGAACGGCGATACCGCCGACAAAGTAACGACCGC
>NZ_JBQCVF010000106.1:0-7350 GCF_051962515.1 Neisseria sp. P0009.S007
TACACCACAAGCTACGGCTACAACGCCCAATGGCTGCCCGAAACCATTACCGACGCCTTAGGTAAAACCCGACGCCTTCAATACGACACCCTCGACCAGCTCGTCTGCTTTACCGACTGTACCGGCGAAACCACCCGTTTCGGTTACACCGAATACGGCGATCTCGAAACCGTTACCGATGCGCTGGGCCATACCACCCGCCACCACTACGACGCAGCAGGCAACCCCGTCCGTACCGACTACCCCGACGGCAGTCACGAAACCTTCGAATACGACCGCCTCAACCGGCTGACCGCCCACATCGACGGACTTGGTGCCAAAACCGCTTACGAGCTCGCAGTGGACGGACTGCCGCTCAAACGCACCAACGCGTTGGGTCATACCTACGCCTATGACAAAGCCGGCAACCTGATTCAAAGTGCCGACCAAAGAAGCGGCGTACTCAATTACATCTACGACAAAATCGGACGGATTCAGGTCATAAATACTGCAATCAAATATTTGTCATAATCTACTAAAAGCATTTATTATTACATATCTAATAATCATAATTTAAGGGAAAATGTTCATGGCGTGGCGGTTTGTGTTGCCTGCTTGGGTGGTGGGTGTAGTGCTTTCGTTTGCGTTGCCGTTTGTGCCGCCATGGTGGGCTTGGTTGTCTGTAATCATTGGCGCGCTTGCGTTGTGTCGAAAATTTGCTGTGGCTTGGTTGGTGCTGGCTGTTTGCGTGGGTATGGCGTTTGGAGTGTGGCGGACCGGGCTGGTGTTGGCCGGTCAATGGCCTGCAGGGGAGGTGGCGGCTAAAGTTTTGACGGTTGAAGTGGCGGATATGCCGCGTGATGATGGTCGGCGCGTGCAGTTTGCGGCAAGGGCTTGGGATGAACAGGGGCAGGCTTTTGATTTGATGTTGTCGGATTATCAGCGGCGCGATTGGGCGGTGGGCAGCAGGTGGTCTGTATCGGCGCGGGTAAGGCCGGTGATCGGTGAAGTGAATGTGCGCGGTTTGAACCGTGAAATATGGGCTTTGGCCAATGGTATCGATGGCATGGGTACTTTGGGGCGCGACAGGAAACTCGTGCGGCAAGGTGGCGGTTTCGGTTTGGCTAATATGCGTGATGCGGTAAGCTGGAGTTGGCAGAGAACAGGGGACAAATATCCTGAGTTTTCAGACGGCATAGGGCTGATGCGTGCTTTGAGTATTGGCGAGCAATCGGCGTTGAGGCCGCCTTTGTGGCAGGCATTCCGCCCTTTGGGGCTGACACACTTGGTCAGTATTTCGGGCCTGCATGTGACGATGGTGGCGGTATTGTTTGCCTGGCTGATTAAGCGAATTTTCCGTTATTTGCCGTGGATTCCGGCAAAACCGCGTGTGTGGATATTGGCAGGCGGTGTTGCCGGTGCTTTGTTTTATGCGCTTTTGGCCGGTTTTTCCGTACCGACGCAACGCAGTGTGTTGATGTTGGCTGCGTTTGCGTGGGCATGGTGGCGCGGCAGTGGCGGCTCGGGCTGGACGGCGTGGTGGCAGGCTTTGGCCGTTGTTTTGTTGTTGGATCCGTTGGCTGTATTGGGCGTGGGAACTTGGTTGTCTTTCGGTTTGGTTGCTGCTTTGATTTGGGCTTCATCAGGCCGTCTGAAAGAGTCGGGCTGGCGGTTGGCTGTACGGGGACAATGGGCAGCGACTGTATTGTCGGTGGTATTGCTGGGCTATTTGTTTGCTTCGTTACCTTTGCTCAGTCCGTTGGTTAATGCGCTGGCTATTCCTTGGTTTTCTTGGGTGTTGACGCCGTTGGCTTTGCTGGGTTCGGTTTTTCCGTTTGAACTTGTCCAGTTGGTAGCGGCATTTTTGGCGGAATATACTTTACGCGGTTTGCTATGGCTGGCTATGGTATCGCCTGAATTTGCCGTCGCAGCGGCGCCCGTGCCTTTGCTTGTGTTGGCGATGATGGCGGCTTTACTGTTATTGCTGCCTAAAGGAATGGGCTTAAAACCTTGGGCATGTCTGGTTTTATTGGGCTTTGTGTTTTACCGTCCTGCCAAGCTGGAGGAGGGGGTGGCAAGAGTTACGGTGATGGATGCAGGACAAGGTTTGTCGGTGTTGATACAAACGCGTAACCGCAATCTTTTGTTTGATACGGGAACGGAGCAAGTGGCGCAAACAGGTATAGTGCCGAGTTTGAACGCGATGGGTGTGCGCCGTTTGGACAGCCTGATTTTGTCGCACCATGATATTGACCATGACGGCGGTTTTCAAAGTGTGGCGGCTGTCGGTACCGATAAATTGCTTGCCGGACAACCTGAATTTTATCCGAATGCAGAGTTTTGCCAAGAAGACAAATGGCAATGGGACGGCGTAGATTTCGAGTTGCTCAGGCCGTCTGAAAATGCAGGCAAGGAAGATAACGACCAAAGCTGCGTATTGCGTGTCGTGGCAAACAGAAAAGCCTTGTTAATAACCGGCGATTTGGGCGTGAAAGGCGAGGCCGGTTTGATTGAGAAATACGGCAATGCGCTGTATAGCCAAGTGTTGGTGTTGGGACATCACGGCAGCAGCACGGCTTCGTCAGGCAGCTTTTTGCATACGGTTTCGCCACAATATGCCGTGGCATCTAGCGGCTATGCCAATGCCTACAAACATCCGACCGTTGCCGTACAAAATCGTGTCCGCGCGCATGGTATTACTTTATTGAGAACGGATTTGTCTGGCGCGTTGGTGTTTGCTTTGGGACAGGACGATATATTTCAAGGCCGTCTGAAAAAGGATAAGTTTTATTGGCAGAAGAAACCGTTTGAGTAAAAAGGCTAAAAGGCCGTCTGAAAGACTTTTCAGACAGCCTTAATATTTTTTATTGACGGGCATTATCCAAATTTTGTGTGAATCCAATTGTGGATAGTTTGGTTTGATATTTGATAATAAAGAATAAATTAATTGTGATGAAAAAATAGGCAGTTTAAAAATAGGGTAATAATTACAAAGTCATTTCATAACTGTTGTTAATTTGATAAGCATTTTGAATCTGTTTGGCTGAATAAATTCACTTGTTTTTAGCTTGCTTATATAATCTAAACGCATTATTGCGCATTCAAATTAAATTTAACAAAGGGAAAAGAAATGACTGAAACTCAAAACCAACCTAATAACGAAGAGTCCGTAGTGATTATCGGTACGCGTCGTGATGATGTGCTGTATGGCAGCTTGGGACACAATATTTTTTACGGCGGTTTAGGAAACGATACCTTTATTGTGAACAACAGGAATGACCAAATCGTTGAAAGGTACGGCGAGGGTACGGATACGGTTTATACCCATACGACTTATACGTTGCCGAATTATGTTGAAAACCTGACGATGACCGGCCACGATAATATTTTTGGTTTCGGCAACAATTCCGACAACGTCCTTATCGGCAACAGCGGCAACAACCGTTTGAGTGCCGGCCGTGGTAATGATGTACTTTACGGTGGGGCGGGTAATGACTTGCTGCTGGCAGGCGATGATGACGACAAACTTTATGGTGGCGACGGCAACGATATTTTGCGTGGCGATCACGGTAACGATTATTTGGAAGGAAACGAAGGCGACGATGTTTTAGACGGCGGAATCGGTGCAGACGTAATGCGCGGCGGCAATGGCAACGATACATATTATGTAGACAGTCCAAACGATGTTGTTATCGAAGAAGCCAATGGCGGCATTGATACGGTTTACACGGGTATGACTTACCGTTTGCCGACTCATGTCGAAAACCTGACCTTGACCGGCAGCGGCAATTATTTCGGCTTCGGCAATCATTCCGACAATGTCTTAATCGGCAACAGCGGCAACAACCGTTTGATCGGAGGACGCGGCAATGATGTGCTTCGCGGAGAGGCAGGTTATGACTTGCTGTTGGCGGGTGATGGCGACGACAAACTTTACGGCGGTACCGGCAACGATATTTTACGCGGCGATGCCGGTAATGATTATTTAGATGGCGGCGAAGGAAATGATACGCTTGAAGGCGGTAGCGGAGACGATACTTATGTATTCCGCCGTGGCAGCGGCCATGATGTCATTTCAGACAATCTGGGTCATAACAGCATTCATTTTGAAGGTTTGAGTATGAAGGATATCAGTCTTACTACTCGTCCAAGCGCTAGTAATCCTGCCCTTAAAGATTGGGTATTTACGATTCGTGAAACAGGCGAAACGTTGACCCTTAAAGAGCAACACAAGACCTATTCATCTGTATCCAAGTATAAATTTGCGGATAAGGAAATGGATGTTGCTGAAATCTTCAAATATCCCGAGCACGATACCAGCGAAGACAGCGTAACCATGCGTGTGCTTTATAAAGATGGTCACGCCGTCACACATGCCGCCGAACGAGTGCAGCATCTTCAGACGGCCTCTTTGCAGTATTGGGAAAATATTGCCACTCAAAAAAGAGCCAATGATATTGTCCGACCCAGTGCTAAACAGGCGCAGCATTCTATCTTTACCAAAGACAGTGATGGCGACGGTTTGGTCGATGCTATTGACCGCAATCCGCAGGAGTGGAATGTTTCTGAACGCGATTTGCGGATGTTCTCTTCATTGGCTTATGAATCTCCGTCTGCTTTGCATACTGTATTTAAAGGCAATTATTGGTGGAATACGCAATATGCTTCTATTGCTAAGAATATTAACGACAAATATTTTAGCAATCAGGCCAATGTATCTGAATTGGTTGGGAAATGGACATTGCTTAAGGCAGGTAGTCCGGGAGGCGGTTTGGATTATGCGATTTTCGGCAATTCGAACAAGAAGGGCGGTTGGGAAAATGTCGTGGTAGCGTTTAGAGGTACGCAGGCTACCAGCATTAAAGATGTTTTGGCTGATTTGAAAATTGTGACCGGTAATTTGCCGGAGCAAACCAAATATTTGGATGAAATTGCACGCTATATTGATACGCTTCATGCCAAAAATGTGTATTCGACCGGACATTCGTTGGGCGGCTATCTTGCAGAATACTTTGCCGCACATACCATGCAACAGCGTAATGATTGGGCAAGTGATTTCAAACGCAGTAGTCTGTTTAATCCGGCTGTTTTGAATGTGGACAAAGCCTCGCCTGAAGCCTTAAAACAAGCACGGGATATGGCCGATAAAATGGCGGAAACACGTATCACGGACAACTCGGATACAACACAGGCACGCCCTCTGTATGAAACCAATTCGTATGTAATCAAAGGCGAATGGGTTGGAGATGGTTTTTCAGGCAAAACAGGTGCGGGTATTGGTATATTATTGGCATTAGCGACTGGTGGAGCGAGCCTTGCGGCAGGAGCTGCAGGTGCACTTGTAGGTGCTGCCGCGTCCCAAGTTCATAAAGGATTGGGCAGATATCCGAAAGCCAAGGTTTTAGATTTCAAAAGCGGCGATGTATGGGGCAAACACAATATGACCAGCTTTTATGAGTCTGATACCAAACTTGAACAATACTTCTCCCAAGGTAAACGTATTGATAAGCATTACGACAATCTTTATTTGATGGATTCTGACCAAGACGGTTTTTCAGACGGCATTGAAAACAAATGGGGTAGCAGCAGTAATGATGCCCAAGAAACGCCATACGCAACCGGTACATCTACTATTTATACCGATGACCGGCCCATGCTTGCCGTGGTTCAGACAGAGGATGCGGCCGGTAACGTCCTGTCACTCAAAGGTGTGGAAATGACGGCGCACCAGCAGGGCGATAAGATGGCGTATGCGGCAAACGGCAAGGAAATTGACTTAGGCAAAAACGGCTTTGATTGGTCGATCAGCATCAGTGGAGACAGCAAAGGCGTAGCGGCCTTGCATGGCAGTGCGGCTGACGATGTATTGAAAGGCAGTGATGGCAATGATTATCTGGCAGGCGGTCTGGGTGGCGATACCATTGTTACCGGCGAGGGCAGGGATACGGTGGCATTTACTGCATGGGATGTTCGCGAGGGCAAACTGGATCACTTGCTGGATTTCAATCCGGTCAAAGATAAGTTGGATTTGAGCGCCATGCGTCCGCTGCTCAATGAGAAAGAAAGCCAGGTTAGCTGGGCGGATTTGTTTGTCCGCGATGTGGATACATTCAGCCCCGACCGCTCGTATCTTGTGTTCAATAGCGCTCAAAAAAACTTGGCGTATCGGGGCGCGGGAGCTGAAAGCAGCACAGAGTTCGCACGTTTCTATAATGAAGATGCTGCGCAACTGACAGCCGCCAATATTATCGGCTGATGGTTGTTTTAAAGTTTAAGGCCGTCTGAACCTGATATTTCATGTTCAGACGGCCTTAAACTTATATAATATCCGACCCAACTGTTTAAAAAGGCTATCGCCATGAACACCATACGCACCAAAATTTGTGGTATTACCCGACCTGAAGACGCGCTGGCTGCGGCCGAATTGGGCGCGGATGCTATCGGGCTGGTGTTTTACGCCAAGAGTAAACGGGCAGTGAGTATTGAGCAGGCTCAGGCGGTTGTGAAAAATCTGCCGCCGTTTGTATCGGTGGTGGCCTTGTTTGTGAATGAAAACGAGCAAACCATCCGCGAGATTTTGCGTCAGGTGCCGATAGATGTGATTCAGTTTCACGGCGATGAAGACGATGATTTTTGCCGTCGGTTTGACCGCCCGTATTTGAAGGCTGTGCGCGTACAGTCCGCTGCCGATATTCAGACGGCCTGTGCCAAATTCCCGAATGCCCGCGCTTTGCTGTTTGATGCTTATCATCCGACCGAATACGGCGGTACGGGACAAAGTTTCGACTGGACCATGTTGCATGGCAATATCGGCAAACCGTGGATACTTGCCGGCGGATTGACGGCGGAAAACGTTGCCGAAGCGGTAAAAATCAGTGGCGCGGCGGCGGTGGACGTGTCCGGCGGCGTGGAAATCTCCGGCGGGATTAAGAGCAGGGAGAAAATGGCGGCGTTTATTCAGGCAGTAAAGGCCGTCGGAAATTTTGTTTGAATGAAAAACAACCGGAATACAAATATGCAAGAGCCAATCGTCGAGTCTCACCCTTTCGCAGCCTTGTTGCCGCCGCAGGCAACGGTCATGATGATGGGGACGTTTCCGCCTAAAGAAGAGAAACACGCGATGCAGTTTCATTATCCGAATTTTCAAAACGATATGTGGCGTGTGTATGGGTTGGTATTTTTTGGTGATGCGGCACATTTTCAAAAGCAGGGCGAAAAGGCGTTTGATGCCGATAAAATCAAAGCGTTTTTGAGTGAAAAGGGGATTGCATCCTGTCCGACCGTATTAAAGGCAATACGCGAACATGGCAATGCTTCGGATAAGTTTTTAAAAGTGATAGAAACCGTCGATTTGGCGGCAGTATTGGCGCA
>NZ_JBQCVF010000107.1:0-7160 GCF_051962515.1 Neisseria sp. P0009.S007
GGGTTTTCGCCTGCATAACGTGCGGAGAAAATGCCGGGTGCGCCGTTTAAGGCGTTGGTGCAGATGCCGGAGTCGTCGGCAAGTGCCGGTAAGCTGCTGTATTTGGCGGCATGACGTGCTTTAGCCAGGGCATTTTCAACAAAGGTATGGTACGGTTCGGGACATTCGGGCGTATTGAACTGCGATTGCGGCAGGACTTCGATGTTTAAGTCGGCAAAGAGGCGGGAAAATTCTTTGAGTTTGCCTGCGTTGCCACTGGCAAGGACGATTTTTTCAAACATGGTTTTTCCTTAATGGTTTTCGGTTTGCTGCATACGAGCAATTTGTGCGCGTGCTTTGTGGCGGATGTAAAGGGCAAGGCTGCCGATTTGGGCAAAAACGGCGGCAAAGGCAAACAGAAAGGTGGCAACGGCAAATTGTTTGCTGTGAATGCTTAGAAGATAAGCGCCCAACAGAATCAGTACGATAAACATCAGGGTAAACAGGGCGGTCAGGAGCAGATAGGCTTTTTGTCGGGTCATGGCAGCTTGGGTAAGGGGGAAAAATGTTCTGATTATAACGTCAGATTGGGAATTTGAAACCATGCCGGATTCGTTAAAAAGGCCGTCTGAATATTTCAGACGGCCTTAATTTGAATAACTGATTAACGCAATTCTGTGTGCAGGCGGCTCAACAATGTGGAGGCATCGCTGCCTTTGTATGGGCTGCCGTCTTTGTTCAACAGATGGAGGCGTGCGCCATTGTTGATAGGCTCAACATACACGATGATTTCAGGGTACGTTTTTGGCGCTTCTGCTTTGCCTTTGCCAAATACGCGTTTGAACAGGCCCGGTTTTTTATTGGCAACTGCTTCGCCTTCGGTTGGCGCTTGTTGAACCAAGAAGGCGCGGCGTTCGGCATTTTGACCGATAACAGTCAGGCCGATGCGGTCAAGCGCAAGGGCGGTACGGCGCCAGTTGCGGCCGTAATCGCCTGCCAGCAACAGAGTGCCATTGTCCACACGCGCCAATTCAGAAGCATTGCTGCGGGCGGCAACGCTTTGGGTCAGAGCTTGTTCGGCTTGCTGACCGTCAACGCCCAAATATTGCATAAAGCGGGCGAGGAATGCGGCTTCGAGGTTAGGGTCGCTCTCGCTTGGCTGCCACATCGTAGTGTCTTTTTTACGGTCGGCATAAACTTCTTTCATGCCTTTGTGGGCGAAGAAGATGTCGGTCGAACCGTTTTTACCTTGTTCGATGCGGATGATGAACTTGTCGCGTTCGCTGGTAGAGTAGATGCCGCCCAAGCCGACTTTATCCAGCAGACGGCGCAGGCTGTCTTGAGGGATTTTGGCTCGGTTTTCAGCCCACTCGGTTTCCATTTGGCCGATGGCCGGTTCTTCAGATTTGATGTCGAAACCGTTTTCTTGCCAGAACACTTTCAGCAAAGGCCAAATTTCGCGAGGCGATTTGCCTTCGACAACCAACCAGCGTTGGTTGCCGTCACGCTCAAGGCGTACGCCTTTAACGGATTTCAAGACTTCTGCATTTGCAGGCTGCTGTACGGCTTGGGTGCGGCGTTTGTTGAAATCGCTGGCGCGGACGGCGCCGCTGCCTGCCGGTAATTGATAGAGGTTGCCTTGGTCTGGGTTGTTCAAATCAGGTGGTACTTCCAGTTTGACTAGGCGGTGAGATTGACTTTGATAGTCGAGTTTGGGTTGTTCTTTTTTGCTGCCGGAACAGGCAGTCATGCTAATCAGGGCGAGGGCTACTACGATGGGTTTAATATAGGTCATCTTGTTTTCCTGTGGATGGAGTTCTTAACAGGGAGGCCGTCTGAAAAAGGGTGTTTGGGATTCAGACGGCCTTATTTCCGGATCAGATTTGTCCTGATTTTTCCAGAGCGGCTCGGACTTTGGCTTGACCGGCTTCGGTCAGTGCTACCAAAGGCAGGCGAACATGGGGTTCGCATTTGCCCAATAAGCTCAGGCCCCATTTGGGCGCGGCCGGGCTGGGCTCGCAGAACATGGTGTTATAAATTGGGATAAGTTGCTCGTTTAGACGACGGGCGGTCGCAATATCGCCCTCAAGGGCGGCTCGGCACATATCGGCAAAGAGTTTCGGTGCAACGTTGGCTGCAACGGTTACCACGCCATGACCGCCACACAGCATGAAAGGCAGGCCGGTAGGGTCATCGCCGGAGAATACTGCAAAACCTTCAGGAACGCTGTTGATCAATTCGATGTTGTTACCGATATTGCCGCTGGCTTCTTTCACGCCGACGATATTCGGAATCTCGGCCAAACGCAAAATAGTGTCGTTGCTCATGCTGACGACGGTACGGCCGGGAACATTATAGATAACCATCGGAATCGAAGTGGCTTCGGCGATGGCTTTGAAATGTTGGTAAATGCCTTCTTGCGAAGGTTTGTTGTAGTAGGGAACAACAGATAAGGTGTAGTCCGCACCGGCTTGCTCGGCGGCTTTGGAAAGGGCGATGGCTTCGACAGTATTGTTGGCGCCTGTACCGGCGATAACGGGAACGCGCTTGTTGACGTGTTTGACAGTGGCTTCAATAACGGCCAAATGTTCTTCGACAGGCAGGGTGGCTGACTCGCCGGTGGTGCCGACTGCGACGATACCGTCGGTGCCGTTTTCAATGTGCCAGTCGATTAAGTCGTGAAGTTGTTCGTAGTTGATGCTGCCGTCTTGATTCATCGGAGTAATCAGGGCAACCAGACTGCCTTTTAACATACGGAAACCTTTAATTTTATGGTGTGGGTGAATTATGCAGTGGATTGTAGCTTACTTTGTTGTTTGTGTGAAACATATCCGCTATGAGGCTTTGCTGTTTAATGGTGACTTGTCATTATCTTAATGAATAATACATTTTTAAATCATTGGTTTGTTTGTTTTTAGGTAGAAAAATGATGTCAAGAATTAAAATGTGTTAAGGCGGTTTGAGGCCGTCTGAAAACGGCTGGGCGGAACTTTCAGACGGCCTGATGGTTTTGAATTTGCTGATACATTTCAAATTGGTTAAAATACGCATCTTAATATTTTTTAACGATTCTTGAGAGAAGGTTCAACATGGCCGGAATGACTGAAAAACAGGCGGAATCGCTTGATTTGGTTTACGGTTTGGAAGACAAGCCGCCGTTTGGGAATGCGTTGTTGAGTGCGGTTACGCACCTTTTGGCTATTTTTGTCCCGATGATTACGCCGGCGCTGATTGTCGGCGGGGCGTTGGAGCTGCCGGTTGAAATGACGGCTTATTTGGTGTCGATGGCGATGGTGGCTTCCGGTGTCGGTACTTATTTGCAGGTCAACCGTTTCGGGCCGGTCGGTTCGGGCATGTTGTCGATTCAGTCGGTCAATTTCTCTTTTGTAACCGTGATGATTGCGCTCGGTACCGGCATGAAAGAGGGCGGTTTGACTGAAGATGCGATGATTTCAACGCTTTTGGGCGTATCCTTTGTCGGCGCGTTTTTGGTGTGCTTCTCCGCCTGGCTTTTGCCTTATCTGAAAAAAGTGATTACGCCGACTGTAAGCGGCGTGGTCGTGATGTTGATCGGCTTGAGCTTGGTGCATGTCGGCATCACTGACTTTGGCGGCGGCTTCGGTGCGAAAGCAGACGGTACGTTCGGCTCGATGGAAAACTTAGGTCTGGCATCGCTGGTGTTGCTGATTGTATTGGTTTTCAACTGCTTGAAAAATCCATTGCTGCGCATGAGCGGCATCGCGGTGGGTTTGATTGTCGGTTATATTGTTGCGCTGTTTTTGGGCAAAGTGGATTTTTCCGCCCTGCAAAACCTGCCGCTGATTACCCTGCCGGTTCCGTTTAAATATGGTTTCGCATTTGATTGGCACGCGTTTATTGTCGCCGGTGCGATTTTCCTGTTGAGCGTATTTGAAGCAGTGGGCGACTTGACGGCGACTGCGATGGTCTCCGAGCAGCCGATTGAGGGTGAGGAATATACCAAACGCTTGCGTGGCGGTGTGTTGGCAGATGGTTTGGTGTCTGTGATTGCGACGGCGTTAGGCTCTTTGCCTTTGACCACTTTTGCGCAAAACAACGGCGTGATTCAAATGACTGGTGTGGCTTCGCGTCATGTGGGCAAATATATTGCGGCGATTTTGGTGTTGTTGGGCTTGTTCCCTGTTATCGGCCGCGCGTTTACCACAATTCCGAGTCCGGTTTTGGGTGGCGCGATGGTATTGATGTTTGGCCTGATTGCGATTGCCGGCGTGCGAATTTTGGTCAGCCACGGTATTCGCCGCCGTGAAGCGGTTATCGCGGCGACTTCTGTCGGTTTGGGTTTGGGCGTAGCGTTTGAACCGGAAGTGTTCAAAAACCTGCCGGTATTGTTCCAAAACTCAATTTCCGCAGGCGGTATTATGGCGGTATTGTTGAACTTGGTTTTGCCGGAAGATAAAACCGATAAAGCGGTTAAGGTGGAAACCGATAGTTTGGATCACTAAGCAAGCCTTATTCAAAGGCCGTCTGAAGTTTCAGACGGCCTTTTGGTTTTCGGCTATAATATTGTTTTTATTTGTTATCCGAGTGGTTCGGATAGCCCTACCCGGAAAGGTTTTATATGACGGTTTATTCACTTTTTATCACTTGTCCTCGCGGTTTGGAAGCGCCTTTGACGCAGGAACTCGACAGCATGGCATGTCAGGATATCCGCGCTGTTGACGGCGGTGTGGCATGTAAAGGCACGATGGAGCAGGTGTACCGCATCAACCTGCATTCGCGCGTTGCCAGCCGTGTTTTGCTGCGCTTGACTAAAGGCGGTTATCGCAACGAACACGATATCTACAAACTGGCACGAAATCTGCATTGGACAGGTTGGTTTAAGCTGGAGCAGACCTTTAAAGTCAAAGTCGAAGGCAAGCGCGCCAATGTGAAAAGCTTGGATTTTGTCGGTTTGAAAATCAAAGATGCCGTCTGCGATGCCTTCCGCGATATTTATGATGCGCGTCCGAGCGTGGGCAAAATCAACCCCGATATCCGCATTCATGCCTTTATCGATGAACGCAATGTGGAAATCTTTATCGATACTTCCGGCGAAGCACTCTTCAAACGCGGCTATCGTCAGGATACCGGCGAAGCGCCATTGAGAGAGAACTTGGCGGCAGGTTTGCTGCTTTTGGCAGGCTACGACGGTACGCAGCCTTTCCAAGACCCGTTTTGCGGCAGCGGCACGATTGCCATTGAGGCTGCATGGATTGCGACACACCGTGCGCCGGGCTTGATGCGCCGTTTCGGTTTTGAAAAACTGCAAAACTTCGACAAAGAAAAATGGCAAGCGTTGCGCCGTGAGGCTGAAAAACAAATCAAACCGGTCGCCGCGCCCATTTCTGGCAGCGACAACGACCGTTATATGATCCGCGCCGCATTGGCCAATGCCCAAGCCGCCGAAGTGGATAATTTCATCCGTTTTGACGTGCAAGATGCGCAGGCCGCGCGGCCAAACGGCGAACACGGCATTATGATTTCCAATCCGCCTTATGGCGTGCGCCTTGCAGAGGTTCAGGCTTTGCAGGCTTTATATCCGCAACTCGGTACATGGTTGAAACAATATTACGCCGGCTGGCTGGTAGGAATGTTTACCGGCGATCGCGATATGCCGAAATTTATGCGCCTTTCTCCGAAGCGGAAAATCCCTTTGTTTAACGGTAATTTGGATTGCCGATTGTTTTTGATGGATATGGTGAAAGGTTCGAATCGGGGGTAAAACCTGAAATTAAGGCCGTCTGAAAGATGATTTCAGACGGCCTTTTTTGATTTGTTAAAACCGTCTTTGTTATAACGGAGTTTGCTTTTCTTTTTTTATATTAATGCACTGAAATTGTTTTCAGACGGCCTTTATCGAGGGAGCCGTGTAGATATAATTATTGAAATTTACAATCTATTAAATTATAAAAACCTATTACAAAGTAAAGACGGATTGTTAAATAAAATACCATATCTAGTAGTATTGTGTTTTAATGTATACCATATCTTGTGTTTTATGGCATTGCAATGAGCGGTTTGAAATTCACAATCGAGCAAATTGTATGGCAGGAAGTGCCGGGCGAAGTGTCGCTGGCGTTTCTGTTTTCCGGTTGTCCGCTGCGTTGCAAAGGTTGCCATAGTGCCGATACATGGAAAGAGGGTATTGGCACAGAATTGACCGAGGATTATTTAAAAGGCCGTCTGAAACGCTATCGCGGATTGATTACGTGCGTGTTGTTTATGGGCGGGGAATGGCAGCCGGAAGCCTTGCAGAAAATGCTGGCTATCGTGACGCAGGCGGGTTTGAAAGCCTGTTTGTACACCGGCCTGGAGCGTGAAGAGCTGGAGGCGGTTTCAGACGGCATCCTACCTTATCTGACGTATCTGAAAACCGGCCGCTGGCAGATGGAGTTGGGCGGTTTGGAAAGTCCGGCCACCAATCAGAAGTTTATCAATTTGCACACGGGCGAAGTGTTGAACCGCTTGTTTATCAAAGACAAACCTGCGCCTAAAGTTTTTCCAGTGGCTTCAATTTAGCCCGGTGCTGTATTGCACTGATTTAAATTGAATTTATTGTATTCGCTGACAGCGATGTTTCAGACGGCCCAACCGTCATTGTTTAATAAATCAACCAAACCATACAGGAGAATTAACATGATTCGGCTGCATCCCGAACAGTTAAACGGAAAACTACAATTCATGCGTGACTACATCAGCGCGCAAAACGCGGCGGACGGCTCGAAAATGGACGCCAACGCCAACGTAACGCAAAAAAACATCGCCACGATGGAAGCGGAAATCATGAAAGACTTTTTTGTGCAGATTAACCGCGCCCAAGTGTCGCGCAAAATCGCCGAAATTTTCGACCAATCCGTTGCCGACGAATACATCCGCCAGATTGAGGCGCACGAGATTTATGTGCATGACGAAACCAGCCTCAAGCCTTATTGTGTGTCGGTTACGCTGTATCCCTTCCTGCTCGACGGCTTAAGCAAACTCGGCGGCGAATCTAAAGCGCCGCAACATTTGGCTTCGTTTTGCGGCTCGTTTATCAACCTTGTGTTTGCCATCAGCGCGCAGTTTGCCGGCGCGGTGGCGACAGTGGAATTTCTGACTTATTTCGACTACTTCGCCCGCAAAGACTACGGCGACGATTATTTGGAAACCCACGGCAAAGAAAT
>NZ_JBQCVF010000108.1:0-7156 GCF_051962515.1 Neisseria sp. P0009.S007
GATGATAGGCGCGGGCAGTTTGGTGCCGCCGCGCAAGCGTTTGGAAAGCGGTTTTTTATACGTCGGCTCGCCTGTGAAACAAGTGCGTCCGCTAACTGATGAGGAAAAGGAATTTTTGACGTATTCGTCCGCGCATTATGTCCGCCTGTCCGGACAGCATAAAATTTCAAAATAAGGAAGTTCAATACAATGAACGCAATTTATCTGGCCTCGGGCAGTCCGCGCCGTCGTGAGATTTTGGAGAATTTAGGTTTCACGGTACGCCGCCTTCCTGCGGATATTGATGAAACCCCCAAAGAAGGCGAAGCCGCAGTAGAGTATGTGCGCCGTATGGCCTGCGAGAAAAATCAGGTAGCGGTAGCGCAATGGTTTACTGCTCATGATCAAGAGCCTGAGTTTGCTGTATTAACGGCGGATACGACGGTGGCGGATGGTGCGGCTATTTTGGGTAAACCGGAATCCGAGGCGGATGCGGTCGATATGCTGGAACGCTTGTCCGGACGGACGCATCAAGTGCTGACGGCTGTATGCGTTTACTGGCGAGGCGTGCGCCATGATGTGGTGCAGACGAGCGAAGTGCGCTTTAAAACGTTGACGGCTGAGGAGATTGCAGCCTATGTTGCCAGCGGCGAGCCGATGGACAAAGCCGGTGCGTATGGGATTCAGGGCTTGGGCGGCGTATTTGTCGAGCATTTGCAGGGCAGTTTTACCGGCGTGATGGGTTTGCCGGTTTATGAGACCGCGCAACTACTGAAATCTTTGGGTTTGGAAGCGCCGCCGTTTGCTTAAAATTAGGCAAATGCCGTCTGAAAGCGTGCCGACAAAAACGCCTGTTTCAGTTACAATACTGCCTTAAACAGCTTGCTTGAAGAAAGATATGAAAGAACATAAGGCCCGGAAACGCTTCGGGCAGAATTTTTTGCAGGATACGCGGATTATTAGCGATATTGTCAATGCGGTCAGACCGCAGCCCGATGATATCGTGATTGAAATCGGCCCGGGCTTGGCAGCCATTACCGAGCCTTTGGCGAAAAAACTCAACCGCCTGCATGTTTGCGAAATCGACCGCGACATCGTACGCCGTCTGAAAACCTTGCCGTTTGCAGACAAATTGGTGATACACGAAGGCGATGTATTACAGTTTGATTTTAACAGCATTGAAGGCAAGAAAAAAATTGTCGGCAACCTGCCGTACAATATTTCCACGCCGCTTTTGTTCCGATTGAGCGAAGTGGCAGACGATGTGATCGATATGCACTTTATGCTGCAAAAAGAAGTGGTCGAACGCATGGTGGCGCAGCCGAAAACCAACGACTATGGCCGTCTGGGCGTAATGCTGCAATATTTCTTCGATATGGAAATGTTGATTGAAGTACCGCCTGAATCCTTTGATCCTGCGCCGAAAGTAGATTCGGCCGTCGTGCGCATGATTCCGGTGAAACACCGCATTGGTAAAGCGGAAGATTTTGAACATTTTGCCAAACTGGTGAAACTGGCTTTCCATCAACGCCGCAAAACCATACGCAATAATTTGAAGGAACTTGCCGGCGATGATGATTTGCAGGCAGTCGGCATCAATCCGCAGGACAGGGCAGAACACATTGCCGCTGAAAAATATGTGGCATTGAGCAATTATCTGGTTCAAAAGGCCGTCTGAAACAGTGATGGCAATTTTTAAGCAACCTCCTATTCAATGGGGGTTTCTAGGTAATTCATATTTGTGGCGCAAGTTGGCGCAGTATTTTTCCGGTAAGGATATGCCGCCTGAGCGGCACCGTTTTGAAGCGGCAATTATCGGCGCAGTTTGGGTATTGACCGGGCATCGTCTCGATAGGGAAGAGCAATTTAAAGTCAATCGGTACAATCAAGGTGGAACCTCCGACGGCATAGTCAGCTGCCGTTTTTGGCTTGAAACGGCCATTCCTTTGCTTTGGCAGCGGCAAGCGAAACTTAAGCCCCGAAAATTTTGGCAGTTTGGAAAGAAATAATGATTAAATTCAAAAATGTACACAAACATTTTAAAGATTTGCACGTTATCAACGGCGTGAATCTGGAAGTCAAACAAGGCGAAGTGGTCGTTGTATGCGGTCCTTCGGGCAGTGGCAAATCGACGCTGATTCGTACGGTAAACCAACTCGAGCGCATTGAAAGCGGCGAGATTTGGGTGGACGGCATCAATGTTGCCGATCCGAAAACCGATTTGAACAAAGTGCGCGAAGAAGTGGGCTTTGTGTTCCAAGGGTTCAATCTGTATCCGCATTTGACTGTCTTGGAAAATATTATTCTTTCTCCGATGAAAGTGAAAAACCAAAGCCGTGAAGAGGCGGAAAAGAAAGCGATGGAGCTTTTGGAACGTGTCGGCTTGGCGCATAAAAAAGACGCGCTGCCCGGCCAGCTTTCCGGCGGTCAGCAACAGCGTGTGGCGATTGCACGCGGTTTGGCGATGGAGCCGCGCGTGATGTTGTTTGACGAGCCGACTTCCGCACTTGATCCTGAAATGGTCGGCGAAGTATTGAAAGTGATGAAAGACTTGGCGGAAAGCGGCATGACCATGATGTGTGTGACCCATGAGATGGGTTTTGCGCGCGAAGTCGCCGACCGTGTGATTTTTGTCGATAAAGGCCAGATTCTGGAAGATGAAACGCCGGAAGAATTTTTTACCAATCCGAAACACGAGCGTGCCAAACAATTCCTGCAACAGGTGATGACACATTAAACTCGGGCCGTCTGAAATTTCAGACGGCATGATCGGTTTGAATGATTTTGAAAGTTGAAAATAATGTATTTTGTTGACCGTACTGCTGTTGTGCTGAAGCCGACCGCCCGTTTTTTGGAATGGCTGAAATCCGCCGATGAAAATATGCCCGACCTGACCGTCGAGCAACTGCGCACCAACTGCTCAGTATTCCTTGTGCCGCAATTTGACGAACCCGAATCCGTCATTTCCTATTTTGACGAACGCTACCAGCAGATTTTTGAAGCCGAATTGGCAGGCTGGGACATTGATAAAAGCAAATGGCCGCAAGACATGAGCTTGAAGGCTTTTTGGGAATTTTTCGATACCGAAATCCACGATATGGTTTTGGATATGGAAGAGGCGGAATTGAACATTACGCCTGTTTTCGACAATATGATGTAAAGCCGTGAGAAGTTTTCAGACGGCCTTAAAGCCCTCGCGTTCTTTGAAAATTCTGATTGTTTCCTTACACCTTTCGGCGTTGGCCTTATGCCTTGTCGAGTTTTACGGCTGGATGATGTGGCTGGGTTTGGCGGCATTGGCCGGCAGTTTTGCCTATGCTTGGCGCAGCGTTAATTTTCAGACTCAAAATGCGGTCAGAAAAATCATCATCGACCGCCAATACCGTGCGACGGTTTATTTGAATAACGAGGCAGAGGGAAGAAGTGCGGTTTTGCAAGACAGCAGTATGTTGACGGTTTATGCTTTGTTTTTGCAATGGAATGTTGACGGGAAAATAGTCAAACACTGCATCTTGCCCGATATGGCCGACCGCGATGCCTACCGCCGTCTGAAAGTGTGGGCGCGCTGGTGCCGTGAAAAAGAAGACAAAGCAGAACTTGCGGCAGATATAGATTAAACGGCCGTTTCAGACGGCCTTTTGAAGCGATAAATACAATGAAAACATTACAAGACTGGCTTTCTCATTTGGAGACTGCCCATAGTTCCGGCCTTATCGATATGGGTTTGGAACGCGTGGGAGAAGTGAAAAAACGCATGAATTTGGTGCCGCAATGTCCTGTCGTCGTGGTGGCGGGTACAAATGGCAAAGGCTCTGTATGCGCCTATTTGTCGCATATTTATAAAGAAGCCGGTTTTAAAGTCGGTACGCTGACCAGTCCGCACCTTCTGCGTTACAACGAACGAATCGCCATCAATACTCAGCCGGTTTCAGATGAATTGATTATTTCCTCATTTGAGCGTATCGAAGCGGCACGCGGCGAAATTTCGCTGACGTATTTTGAGTTTAATGCTTTGGCTGCCGTCGATATTTTCATGCGTGAAAATGTGGACGTAATGATTTTGGAAGTCGGTTTGGGCGGACGATTGGATGCTGTGAATGTATTTGACGGCGACTGCTCGGTCGTTACCAGCGTGGATTTGGACCATCAGGCATTTTTGGGCGATACCGTTGAGCAGGTCGGTTTTGAAAAAGCCGGAGTGTTCCGTGGTGGCAAACCAGCTGTGTGCGGTCAGAATCCTGCGCCTGAATCATTGGTCAAACACGCAGAAGAAATTGGCGCAAAACTGTTGATGGTTCAGCGAGATTTTGATTTTGCATCAATGGAAAGCGTACAGTGGAACTACCGCTTCCATCCGCAATCTTCAGACGGCCAAAGCCGTAACCGCAATTCCTTGCCGTTTCCTGCTTTGCGCGGTGCCTATCAGTTGTCCAATGCCGCGTGTGCATTGACGGTGTTGGAGTGTTTGAACGAACAATTGCCGGTTGATATCGGCGCGATTAAACGCGGTTTGCTGTTGGTTGAGAATCCTGGACGTTTCCAAGTTTTGCCCGGCCGTCCGCTGGTGGTTTTGGATGTCGGCCACAATCCGCACGCAGCCCGTGCTTTGCGCCGCAGTCTGATTAACCTTGCCTTTGCCCAAAAACGTACTGCTGTATTCAGTATGTTGTCCGACAAAGATATTGATGGCGTGCTGGAAATCGTTAAAGATCAGTTTGACGAGTGGAACATCGCGCCTTTAGATGTACCGCGCGGCATGACGATAGAGGCTTTGCAGGCCAAACTGGCTGAACACGGCATCGACAATGTAAATGTTTTTGAAACTGTCGCTGCTGCCTACCGCGCTGCTTTGGCTAAAGCAACCGAAAATGATAGAATCGTTGTTTTCGGCTCATTCCATACTGTTGCCGATGTAATGGCTGTTTTGAAAGAACACTAACGAGGAAATTATCATGTCCGACAATAAACAAAAAGAAACTCCAAACGGATACGATTTAGACGGTTACGAACAACTCAAACGTCGCAACCGCCGTCGCTTGGTCTTAGCCTCCGGCTTGGTGGTGGCATCGGGTATGCTGTTCGGTCTGGCACTGACTTCCGGCGACGATAAAAATTCACCGTTTAAAGAAGCACCTGTCGGTCAGAGCCAAGTCAAAACGGCTGATGAGCCGAGCAAGGCCGTTGTTTTAGAGCCGAATAAAGAGGATGTTGCGATGGCTGAAGAAGCAGCCCGCCATGCGGATGCCGAAGCGCAAAGCAAACCTCAAAATGCCGGCGACGAAGAAGACAATGCGCCGGTTGAAGTATTGAAGCCAAACCGTGAGTCTGCTCCCGAAGATGTCGGCGAGCCGTTGGTTTTGATTAATGATACTTTGGATGACGGCAATATTAAAGGTTTGGAAGAGTCTGAGCGTATTCAACGAGCTGAGGCCGCCAAACGCGAAGCTGCGGAGCGCCGAGCCGAAGAACGCCGCCAACGCCAGGCAGAACAACGTGCTGCGGCACGCAAGGCACAAGCCCAACAGGAAGCGGATGAAAAAGAAAACGCATTGGCTGCTAAAAAACGTGCACTTCAAGCGCGTGCTGAAAAAGCAGAGCGTGAAGCTGCTGCTGAACGCAATAAATTAGCACAATTGGAAAAAGCAGAGAAAGCCATTGCCGAGCGTAAATCTGCCAAAAACAGCAAAGACAGCGTAAAAGACAAGGCCGAACCTACTAAGAAAGCAGAAGCCAAAGTTGAAAAACCAAAAAATGAAAAAGCTAAACCAGAAACGGCCAAAGCAGAAAAAGCCGATAAGGTAAAAACTGCCGAGAAGCCGTCTGAAAAAGCCAAACCTAAAGCTGAAAAAGAAAAAGCAGAAGCTAAACCTGCTAAAAAGGCCGCTATTCAGGCTGGTTATGCTGAAAAAGAACGCGCACAAAGCCTGCAACGTAAAATGAAAGCCGCAGGTATCGATTCGACCATTACTGAAGTGATGACCGATAAAGGTAAGGTGTATCGCGTGAAATCAGCCAGTTATAAAAATGCACGCGATGCAGAGCGCGATTTGAACAAATTGCGTGTACATGGCATTGCCGGTCAGGTGACCAGTGAGTAATTTGCCTGTTGCCGATTTGTTGGCTGCCGCTGTCATCGTCATCTGCATCATTATCTCGTTGACACGGGGTATTATTGCTGAAGCAGGGGCGATGGTGGCGTGGGTGGTATCGTTTATTGCAGCCAGAACGCTTGCCGTTCCGTTTGCCGATGTGGTCTTTAAATCGGTTGAGCCGCATTCTTTGGGGGTTGCCATGGGTTTTGCCGCTGTGTTTTTTCTGGCATGGCTGTTGCAGAAACTGGCACGATCGCTGTTGAGCAGTTTGATGTCTGCCGTTGGTTTGGGAAGCATCAACCGTTTGCTTGGCGGCGTATTCGGTGCAGTGAAAGGTGTGATTTTGGTAACACTGGCTGTGATGGTTTTTTCGCATACCGATTTGCCGAAGACGGAAGAGTGGCAAAGTTCCCATACGATTCCGTATTTTGAATCACTTGCTGATGCTGCGATGCCTTATCTGCCTAGAAAAGGTACCGCAATGCCCCATCTTTCTGGTAAAGCGGCTGAAGTAGAAGAATTGGATGATTGAGTTTGACGGATTCAGACGGCCTATAGGCCGTCTGAATCCGTTTTTATTTGCGTAAATTTAGCATCATATTGTCAACAATTTGAGCAAACTCATCTAAATTATTTTATAATGACGGCTTACCCATTTAATCTTCAAACTCGGAGAAGCACGATATGTGTGGTGTATTAGGTTTGGTTAGTCATGAACCGGTCAATCAGATGTTGTATGATGGTTTGCAGATGTTGCAACACCGTGGTCAGGACGCAGCAGGTATTGTTACTGCCGAAGGCAATATATTTCATATGCACAAGGGCAAGGGCATGGTGCGCGAAGTGTTCCGTACCCGTAATATGCGTGACTTGGTCGGTAATGCAGGCATTGCACATGTCCGCTATCCGACTGCAGGCAATGCGGGCAGCAGCGCAGAAGCCCAGCCGTTTTATGTCAGCTCCCCATTCGGCATTGTTTTGGCACACAATGGTAATCTGACCAATACTGAAGAGCTCTATGAAAACGTATGCAACAAACACCTGCGCCACGTTAATACCAGCTCCGATTCTGAAGTCCTACTCAA
>NZ_JBQCVF010000109.1:0-4340 GCF_051962515.1 Neisseria sp. P0009.S007
CAACAACAATACTTCCCCAACAACATCCTCGGCGTACTGTTTACCCATTCGCACAATATCGTCATGCAGTTATTGTCCGAAATGGGCATTGTCGGCACCTTGCTCGCAGCCTTAACCCTGCTTGCAGCCGTATGGCGACTGTTGGGACGCAACCAAACACCGGCCTCGCTGTTTTTACTGACAGCCGCCGCCGTCAGCCTCTGCCACAGCATGCTTGAATATCCACTTTGGTATATCTACTTCCTCACCGTATTTAGCCTGATTCTGTCGTTGACACCCTCTTATCCGAAAGATGTTTCAGACGGCCCTTTATCTACCCGAATCAGACAGTGGGTAGGCGGTATAGCTGCTTTATCGATTTTAATCGGCATGGCAAACCTCAGCTGGGAATATCAAAATCTGACCCAATATAGCCGTGTAGGGAAAACCGACGATCAGCAAACAGTTCAAAACAAAATCGACGGCTTGCAACGACTTTCCAAAGAAAGCTCCATGCTTGCCTATTACGCTGATTTGAGCTTGAGCAAACGTGCAGACCCGACCGATGCCTACATCCGTCCGTGGGCGGAAGAAGCAGCACTCAAAGCCCTGACCTACCGCCCCTACTCCAGCGCCTACCAAGTCGGCCTTTACCTCTACCGACAAGGCAAAAAAGAAGAAGGTGCGCAATGGATGCAGGCAATGCAATATTATTATCCTTATATGATGTATTTCTACGCTGACAAAATACGCAGTCACCCGGCATTCGCTCCCTTGCTGCCCAAACTTTTGTCTGATTGCAAAGATTTCATCAACGCACCGAAACACCAAACCGCCCAATCATGCGACAAACCCTGAACAAAACACACCCAATTGTCAGTTTGTCCTTACAGGCCGTCTGAAAATGTAAAGAGCAGCGAGTTTCTATGCAAAAAAGCGCAAAAGCACAGAAAATTACGCTATCAACAAAAGCAGATTGCATGTTAAGATTGAACACAACTCTATTTTAAGCGCCGTACTGCCATTTAGTACCGCAGCGCATACAATCACGAAAAGGAAATTCCATGAGTCGCGTATTACTCGTAGATGACGATGCTCTCTTGACCGAATTGCTGACCGAATACCTGACTGCCGAAGGTCTCAACGTTCATAGTGTTCCCGACGGCGAAGCCGGCGTTCAAGAAATTCTGACCGGACAATACGATGTCGTCGTATTAGACTCCATGATGCCTAAAATGAACGGTTTGGACGTACTGAAAAACGTACGCACCCAAAGCACCGTACCCATCATCATGCTGACCGCGAAAGGCGACGACATCGACCGTATCATCGGTCTGGAAATGGGTGCGGACGATTATGTTCCGAAACCATGTACACCGCGCGAACTCTTGGCACGCATCAACGCCATCCTGCGCCGTGCGCAACACAGCACCGAACAAAACAACGCGCCTAACAGCATTTCTGTCAGTGACGTCGTTTTGTACCCGGCAAAACGCCAAGCCAGCATCAAAGACACTCCGCTCGAGTTGACCAGCACCGAATTCAACCTGCTCGAAGTTTTGATGCGCCACGCCGGACAAGTCGTCAGCAAAGAGACCCTGTCTATCGAGGCACTCGACCGCAAACTGGCTAAATTTGACCGCAGCATCGACGTACACATCTCCAGCATCCGCCACAAATTGGGCGATGCCTCCCTGATTCAAACTGTACGCGGCTTAGGCTACCTGTTTGTTAAAAACTAAAGATTAAACAGATCAATGAAACTGTTTCAACGCATCTTCGCCACATTTTGCGCAGTCATCGTCTGCGCAATCTTTGTGGCGAGTTTTTCATTTTGGCTGGTACAAAACACCCTCGCCGAAAACCAATTCAACCAACGCCGCACCATCGAAACCACATTGATGAGCAGCATCATCTCCGCGTTTAACTCGCGCGGAGACAGCGGTGCGCGCGAAATTCTTTCCGAATGGAAAAACAATCCGGTTTCCAATGCCGTTTATGTGATTACCGGCGACGATAAAAAAGATATTTTAGGCCGCAACATCGACAGCCTGTCCATCGAACGTGCCCGCATCTTTGCCATCAATAACCCCGAATCCGATTTAGCCCACATCGAATACGACCGTTTCGGCGAAGAATACCTCTTCTTCATTAAAGGCTGGGACAACCATCAGGCTCAACGCCTCCCTAGCCCGCTCTTTATTCCCGGCCTGCCGCTTTCGCCTATTTGGCATGAATTTATCATTCTGTCTTTCATCATCATCGTCGGCCTGTTGATGGCATACATCCTTGCCAACAACATCACCAAGCCCATTAAAATTCTTGGCGGTGGCATGGACAGGGTAGCCAATGGCGAACTCGAAACCCGCATTTCCCAGCAAGTTGACGACCGTGACGACGAATTGTCCCACCTTGCCGTGCAGTTCGACAAAATGGCCGAGAAACTGGAAAAACTTGTTGCCAAAGAGCGTCATTTGCTCCACCACGTTTCTCATGAAATGCGCTCGCCGCTGGCACGTATGCAGGCGATTGTCGGCCTGATTCAATCTCAGCCGCAAAAGCAAGAGCAATACCTCAAGCGCCTTGAAGGCGAATTGGTGCGCATGGATACTCTGGTCGGCGAATTGTTGACCCTATCCCGCTTGGAAACTTCCAATATTCCTTTGGAAAAAGAAAACCTCAAACTCGTTCCGTTCTTAACCAACTTGATTGAGGACAACCAAAGCATTGCCCACCAAAACAACCAAAGCGTTACCCTGAGCATTGACCCAAAAATCCCCGAAAATGCCGTGGTCAGCGCCAACGAAGGCTATCTATACCGCGCCTTTGACAACGTTATCCGTAATGCCATCAATTACAGTCCGGAAGGCAGCACCATTCAAACCCATATCGGACAAGACGGCAAACACTGGATTATCGATGTGACCGACAACGGTCCGGGTGTCGATGAAATGCAGCTTCCGCATATCTTCACTGCCTTTTATCGCGCCGACTCCAGCGCGCACAAGCCCGGTACAGGTTTAGGGCTTGCATTGACACAGCACATTATGGAACAGCACTGCGGTAAAATCATTGCTGAAAATGTCAAACCCAACGGCCTGAGGATGCGTTTTATCCTTCCCAAAAAGAAAGCCGGAGACAAAAAAGAAGTCTAAAAATAAGGCCGTCTGAAACTTTTCAGACGGCCAAAAACACAAATAAGGAACCATCATGAGCGCAACCGTCCAAACCGGCTCCGGCTACTTCTTCATGCCTGAACACATCATCCTCGTCGGCGCCAGCGAACGTCCGCACAGCCTTGGCGAACGCATTTTCAGCCACCTGCTCGGTTCCTCATATCAAGGCAAAATCACCCCCGTCAATCTTCGACACAGCAGTGTAGCAGGCATTCCCTCCTACTCCAGCCTCAGCAAAATCCCGGGACAAGCCGATTTGGTTGTTGCCGTTATCCCGCCCGACCATTACGACTCGCTGTTCAAAGCCTGCCGTAAAAAAGACCTGCACCACATTATTCTGATTCAAGATTGGGAAAACCTACCGCCCGAATCCTGCAAAAACGCCCGTTCCACCATTCAAAAACATCACGGCGATGAATTGAACATCACCGTATGCAACAGCGCAGGCATCCAACTTCCCTCGCTCAACCTCAACATCGGCACCCAAACCGACTATCCGGCCGGCCATATCGCATTACTCACCGGCCACAGCACCGTCAGCCGCAACATCAACCACCTGCTGAACACGCTGCACCAAGGCGTATCACGCCACATCAGCCTCAACTATAACCTAAGCCCTACTACATCCGCCGACTGGCTCAACCGCTTCGGCCACAACCGCCATACCAAAGTTGCCGTGATCCACTACAATCCGGCCGAAAACCAACGCGAGCTGTTCAGTGCCATCCGCCACTTTACACGCCACACTCCGCTTATCCTATTGTCCACACACTACACCAACGACACAGACAAAGCCATCCTGCGCAGCCTCAGCCGCCATTGCAATTTCCAACCGGTATTCAATACCGCCGAACTGGAAGCAGCCCTAAAAGCCCACCTTTCCGGCATTCCCGTCATTACTAATCCCACTATTCTGTCCGACACGCCGATAGAATGGCTGCGCACTACCGCCGATGCCCGTGAATTGACCCTCGACCTCCCAACCGATGTACCATCCATCCGACAAGGCTGCATCGGCAGCAACCCAACGCCTGCACGCATCCACCGTCTGGCACTCGAACAATTACAAAATCCGCATACTCAAGCCCTGCTTGGCATTATTTCGCCAGATACGCCGGATGCGTACAGCATTCATCAAACTCTGGATAATTTGGCACAAAAAACCAGCAAGCCCATTCTCGTCAG
>NZ_JBQCVF010000109.1:4440-6886 GCF_051962515.1 Neisseria sp. P0009.S007
CCTGAAGATGCCGAAGCCAAACAAAAATTTGTCCGCCAATTACCCGCGGCCGACCGCTATACGCGCTTCATGACCCATACCAACGAGTTGCCGCCGCCGACACTCGCACGGCTGACCCGTCTCGATTTCCATGCCGAATGCGCGTGGGTAGCCTTCGCTTCAGACGGTCGTATCGTCGCAGTTAGCCGTTACAGCCGCATCAATCGTAATGAGTGCGAGTTCGGCATTACTTTAGCACCTGAAACACGCAAAACCGGCTTGGCCGGCAAAATGATAAGCCTCATTATCCAAACTGCCACACAGCAAGGTTATCAAATCATGAATGCGGAAATCCTCAAAGAAAACACACCGATGCTCAAACTCGCTGAAAAATCAGGATTTACCGTCACTCCATCGGAAACCGACCGCGGCCTGTATCAAGCAAGCCTCGATTTGAACGAATGGCAAAACAGCAACAAAAACAAATAAAAACTTGCATAACCCGTGTAAAATATCCTAAAATTAGCGGTTTCTATATATCCGCATTTTTCAAAAGGACTCAAAATGGTAGTTATCCGTTTGGCTCGCGGCGGCTCAAAACACCGCCCTTTCTTCAACGTAGTCGTAACTGACTCTCGCAACCGTCGTGACGGCCGCTTCATCGAGCGCGTAGGTTTCTACAACCCCGTTGCCAACGAAAAACAAGAACGTGTACGTTTCGACGCAGACCGCATCAACCACTGGGTTGCTCAAGGTGCGAAAGTTAGCGACGCAGTTGCCAAACTGATTAAAGAGCAAAAAATCGCTGCTTAATCAGCTGAAACGACCATGACAGACACTCAAACACGGGTAGCCATGGGCTACATCAAAGGTGTGTTCGGCATTAAAGGCTGGCTTAAAATTGCCGCCAATACCGAATATACCGACAGTCTGCTGGACTACCCAGAGTGGCAGTTGTGCAAGGATGGCAAAACCCTGAATGTTGTGCTTGAGGCAGGTAAAATTGTCAATGGCGAACTTCAGGTCAAATTTGAAGGTATAGACGATCGCGATCAAGCATTTGCCTTGCGCGGCTATACCATCGAAATTCCCAGAGAGTCATTCGCCCCTACTGAAGAAGACGAATACTACTGGGCAGATTTAGTCGGCATGACCGTCATCAATAAAGAAAACATTGTCCTCGGCAAAGTCAGTAACCTGATGGAAACCGGCGCGAATGATGTTTTGATGATTAAAGGCAAACACGGACAAATCCTGATTCCCTTCGTCTCCAACTATATCGAATCTGTCAATACCGACAGCAAAACTATTATCGCCGACTGGGGTTTGGATTACTGATGCTGATTCAAGCCATCACCATTTTTCCAGAGATGTTCGACAGCATTGTCGAATATGGTGTTACAGGCAGGGCAAGAAAACAAAACCTTTGGCAATTTCAAGCCGTTAATCCCCGAAAATTTGCCGACAACAAACTTGGCTATATCGATGATCGCCCCTTCGGAGGTGGTCCGGGAATGATTATGATGGCGCCGCCGCTTCAAGCAGCAATTGAAGAAGCCAAAGCAAACTCGCAAAAACCTGCCAAAGTAATTTATCTCAGTCCGCAAGGTCAGTCGCTGACACATAAAAAGGCCGCAGATCTTGCCGAACTGCCCCATCTTATTCTTCTATGCGGACGCTATGAAGGCATAGATGAAAGACTATTGCAAAGCAGTGTGGACGAAGAAATCAGCATTGGCGACTTTGTCGTCTCAGGTGGCGAATTACCCGCCATGATGTTGATGGATGCTGTCTTAAGATTGGTTCCGGGCGTATTGGGCGATATACAGTCAGCCGAACAAGACTCGTTTTCAGACGGCCTTTTAGACTGTCCTCATTACACCAAACCCGTAGAATTCCAAGGCATGACAGTTCCTGATGTCTTACGCTCAGGGAATCATGGCTTGATTGCCGAGTGGCGATTGAAACAATCACTGCGACGCACTTTAGAGCGCCGACCCGATTTATTGGAAAAGCGCAGTTTAATCCCAAAGGAATCCCGCCTCTTAAAAGAAATCTTGCAAGAGCAACAGGAAATCCAATCATAACTTAGGAAAAACAAATGAACTTGATTCAACAATTAGAGCAAGAAGAAATCGCTCGCTTGAACAAAGAAATCCCTGAATTCGCTCCAGGCGACACCGTTGTCGTATCTGTACGCGTAGTTGAGGGTTCTCGCAGCCGTCTGCAAGCATACGAAGGTGTTGTTATCGCTCGCCGCAACCGTGGCCTGAACAGCAACTTCATCGTTCGCAAAATCTCTAGCGGCGAAGGTGTAGAACGTACTTTCCAACTGTACTCTCCTACCGTAGAAAAAATCGAAGTTAAACGCCGTGGTGACGTACGTCGCGCCAAACTGTACTACTTGCGCGGCCTGACCGGTAAAGCAGCTCGCATTAAAGAAAAATTGCCTGCTCGCAAAGGTTAA
>NZ_JBQCVF010000110.1:0-6781 GCF_051962515.1 Neisseria sp. P0009.S007
TCAATTTCCTCAGGCCGTCTGAAAAACGCCACCGGCAATTCCAAGCCGCCTTTTGCCGTTTCACGGAAAACTTTTTTTACTGCCTCGTCCGTCGGGTTCAAACCGGCAAGTTTCATGTTTTCAAAAACACGCCGGCGATCTTTCGACAGCACGCGGAAACCCAAACTGCCGAGCAGGTTGCCTAATTTGTGCAACCAAGCCAAAGGCAGCGCGGCCAAAAATTTAAAAACAAAGGTAACAAGCGTTTGCATAAGGGTTTACCAAAATGAAGTGGACAGATTGTAAACGAAACAGGCCGTCTGAACAAAACAGACTTCGGGCAAATATATTGCGGCGCACCTGCTTTTCTGCTACTATCCGCGTTGCATTAAGAGTTGGGAATTCCATGCCAACCTGCTTTTCAAACGGAAAGGTAAGGTGGACGGTTGAAAAACCGATGTGGCTCGCCAGAGCAATCCAAACCCGCTTAATGCGGGAATTTTTTTGCCTGTAAGAAACGTGCAACAGGATTCCGAAACAGTAGGCAAGTGCGAATGTTTCTCACTTGTATAGAGAAAAAGCGGAGTTTTTGTTATGATTTCCGCTGTCCGAAATAAAAGGCCGTCTGAAAACACAGCAGCCTGTTTTTAATGAAAGAATAGCAATGAGCGAATATCTGTTTACTTCCGAATCGGTATCCGAAGGCCATCCGGATAAAGTTGCCGACCAAGTATCCGATGCGATTCTGGATGCCATCTTGGCGCAAGACCCAAAAGCGCGTGTCGCCGCAGAAACCTTGGTCAACACAGGCTTGTGCGTATTGGCAGGCGAAATTACTACCACCGCCCAAGTGGACTACATCAAAGTCGCACGCGAAACCATCAAACGCATCGGCTACAACTCCTCCGAGCTGGGCTTTGACGCCAACGGCTGCGCAGTCGGCGTGTACTACGACCAGCAATCCCCCGACATCGCCCAAGGCGTGAACGAAGGCGAAGGCATCGACTTGACCCAAGGCGCGGGCGACCAAGGCTTGATGTTCGGCTATGCCTGCGACGAAACCCCTACCCTGATGCCGTTTGCCATCTATTACAGCCACCGCCTGATGCAGCGTCAAAGCGAATTGCGCAAAGACGGCCGCCTGCCTTGGCTGCGCCCTGATGCCAAAGCGCAACTGACCGTGGTTTACGACAGCGAAACCGGCAAAGTAAAACGCATCGACACCGTCGTCCTGTCCACCCAGCACGATCCGTCTATCGGCTACGAAGAGCTGAAAAACGCTGTGATCGAACACATCATCAAACCGGTTCTGCCGTCTGAAATGCTGACTGATGAAACCAAATACCTGATCAACCCGACCGGCCGCTTCGTCATCGGCGGCCCGCAAGGCGACTGCGGTTTGACCGGCCGCAAAATCATCGTCGATACCTACGGCGGCGCAGCTCCGCACGGTGGTGGCGCATTCTCCGGCAAAGACCCGTCCAAAGTGGACCGTTCCGCCGCCTACGCCTGCCGCTATGTTGCGAAAAATATCGTTGCCGCCGGTTTGGCAACCCAATGCCAAATCCAAGTTTCCTACGCCATCGGCGTTGCCGAACCGACTTCGATTTCCATCGATACTTTCGGCACCGGCAAAATCAGCGAAGAAAAACTGATTGCCCTGGTTCGCGAACATTTCGACCTGCGCCCCAAAGGCATCGTCCAAATGCTCGACCTCTTGCGCCCGATTTACAGCAAATCCGCCGCATACGGCCACTTCGGCCGCGAAGAGCCTGAGTTTACTTGGGAGCGCACCGACAAAGCAGCCGCATTGAAAGCAGCTGCAGGCGTGTAAAACGACGATAAAGGTCGTCTGAACAGGCATTTCAGACGGCCTTTTTTACATCTCAATATTCAAAACCTTTTTACGAACGACACATCGTATTTTCACAAAACAGCGTAACAAATTTTGGATTGCTATGCCGCCTTTGTGAATCTACATAAATAAAATTGAAAGAATGCATCATGAAAAAATGGCTGCTGGCTGTTTTGCCTGCCACCGCACTGGCTGCTCCGCCTCAAGGCTTTTATCAAAATTACCAAGACTGGGACATTGCCTGCGACAATACCGGTACCTGCCGTCTTGCGGGATATCAGGCGGATGAAACAGAAACGCCGGTTTCCATCTTGTTTACCCGAAAAGCGGGGGCGAACGCCGCCGTTGCCGGCGAAGTTTCCCTGCTGCCGTTTAACGACGATGATAGGCAACTCGCCCGTGTGGCGGCCCGCAACGAATTGATGTTGAATGGCAAATCACTGGGCAAATTGGCGTTGAACAAAAAAGGCCAAGGCAAATTGAACAGCGCGCAAACCAACGCCTTGCTCGAAGCGTTGAAAAAAGAAAGCAAAATCAGCATCCGCGCCGGCAAATATGAATGGCACTTGTCCGACAAAGGCGCGGCGGCGGCAATGTTGAAAGCGGACGAATTCCAAGGCCGTCTGAACACGCCTTCCGCACTGATACGCAAAGGCAACAGCAGTCAGGCAGTCCTCAGCCCGCAGCCCAAACCCGTCATCCGCGCCGTTGCCGTGCCGAAAACAGCAGGCGATATACTGGAACAAGACACACCGCGCCACAGCGCCGTCATGAAGCTGCTGCGCAACAGCAACCGTGTTTCTGAAGGCGACGATAATTACTGTTACGCCCTGCACAATAAAGAGCAAATGGATTGGAACCGCAGCCTAAATATTTATCCGCTCAACAAACAACAAGTTTTAGTGGAGGCCGTCTGTATCGGCGGAGCCTATCAAACCAGCGGCTACTATGTCATTGCCGACAAAAAATTAACCAAAATCGAACAAGTACTGCCACCAATGACATACGGCGGGCACGGCGGATTCGATGAGAAAACAGCCACCCTTAGCGGCAGCTTCAAAGGCCGCGGCATAGGTGATTGCTGGTCGGGCAATGCCGCAGTGTGGGACGGTAAAACGTTTGTCCGCAGTGAGGAACACACCACCGGTTCATGCAAAGGCTTCACAGGCGGCGCATGGCTGATGCCTATTTTTGAAGCCCGTGTTGAGCGTTAAAAGACACGGAATATTTACGATAGAAAGCAAAGGCCGTCTCAAAATTCCCGTTTTCAGACGGCCTTTTTCCTTATACAATAGCCACTTGAATTTCTATATACATTCTGAATAAAGGATACGGATTATGTTCGGCAAACAACTTTTTGAAGAAGTCAGCTCCAAAATCAGCGAAACCATCGCCAACAGCCCTGCCAAAGACATGGAAAAAAACGTTAAAGCCATGCTCGGCAGCGCGTTCAACCGCATGGATTTGGTAACCCGAGAAGAATTCGACATCCAACAACAGGTTTTGATTAAAACCCGTACCAAGCTGGCCGAATTGGAAGCCCGTTTGGCCAAACTCGAAGCCGCCCAAGAGCCTGAAGAAGCTGCTTTGAAAGCTGCCGAAGAAGCTGCCGAAGAAGCAGTTGCCGAAATCGCACAACAAACCGAAGCCGCCGAATAAGGCCGTCTGAAACATGTCGCTTGCTTTGGTTTACAGCCGCGCCTTAAGCGGTATGAACGCGCCGTTGGTCGAAGTGGAAGCCCACCTTGCCAACGGCTTGCCACATTTCAATATCGTCGGTTTGCCCGATACTGAAGTCAAAGAAAGCCGCGACCGCGTGCGTGCCGCCATCATCCAAAGCGGCTTCGACTTCCCCGCCAAGAAAATTACTGTCAACCTCGCACCGGCCGACCTCCCCAAAGAATCCGGCCGTTTCGATTTACCGATTGCCTTAGGCATTCTTGCCGCATCGGGACAAATCAACCCTGAAAAGCTCGCGCAATATGAGTTTGCCGGAGAATTGGCGCTGTCCGGACTGCTGCGTCCCGTACGCGGCGCGCTGGCCATGGCATGGCAGGGAATGCAGGCCGGCCGTTCGTTCGTCTTGCCGCAAGAAAATGCCGAACAGGCTGCCGTCATGCGTGGCATTGCGGTTTATGGCGCACGTTCTTTGGGCGAAGTGGCCGCCCATTTAAACGACATCGAACCGTTGACACAAACCGAATGCAAACTGCCACAAAGGCCGTCTGAACAAAGTAAAATACCCGACTTAGCCGATGTCAAAGGCCAACATACCGCCCGCCTCGCCTTGGAAATCGCCGCGGCAGGCGGACACAGCCTGCTGATGATGGGCCCTCCGGGTACAGGCAAATCCATGCTTTCGCAACGTTTGCCCGGTATCCTTCCGCCTTTGACCGAAGACGAATTGGTCGAAGTCTGGGCATTGCGTTCGCTCCTACCCAACCATCAACAGCAGCTCGACAGCAACCGCCCTTTCCGCAGTCCCCACCACAGCGCCAGCTCGGCTGCCATGGTCGGCGGCGGTTCCGACCCGCGTCCGGGTGAAATTTCTTTGGCGCACCATGGTGTGTTGTTTTTAGACGAATTGCCCGAGTTTGACCGTAAAGTATTGGAAGTATTGCGCGAACCTTTGGAAAACGGCGAAATCCATATTTCCCGCGCCGCACGCCAAGCCGTTTATCCGGCCAAGTTCCAGCTCGTCGCCGCCATGAACCCCTGCCCTTGCGGCTATCTCGGTCATCCGTCCAAACCTTGCCGCTGCACGCCTGAAAGCATCGCCCGTTACCGCAGCAAAATTTCAGGGCCATTACTCGACCGCATCGATTTAACCATCGAAGTCCCCAGCCTTTCCGCCGCCGAGCTGATGCAACAAGAAGCCGGAGAATCCAGTGCCGCCGTATTAGAACGCGTTACCGCCGCGCGAAAAATCCAATACGGCCGACAAGGCAAAGTTAATGCCGAATTGAGTGTCAGCGAACTCGATGGCAAAGCCCGTATCCAAAAAGAAGCGCAAGAAGCCTTGGGAACCATGCTCGAAAAACTGTCCCTATCCGCGCGCAGTTTCCACCGCATCATGCGCGTTGCCCGTACGCTGGCCGATTTGGCAGGCGACGAGGAAGTCAATAAAACCCATGTGATGAAAGCCATCGGTTTCCGTCGCGCCCTCTAACTTTTCAGACGGCCTGAATCTTTATATTTAAGTAAAACTAGAGTAAACAAAGCATCAGGATTTTGCCGTCTATAACGGTTATTGATAAAATATCGAATTCAAACTCAGACAGTCTCCCTTCAGGCCGTCTGAACCCATTATTACAAGGTAAGTCATGAAAAAATCTACACAATATGGCAAAGGCTTGGCCGGTTTCTTTTTCGGCCTGATACTGGCAACAGGTATTATTGCCGGTATTTTGTTCTTCTTGAACCAAGGCAACCAAAACGTTTTCAAAGAGCTGACCCAGCCTAAACAAAGTGAAGAACCTGAAATCCTGAAGCCTCAAGACAAAGCAGAGAAACGCCCTGCTACCGACAATTCGTCCAGCCAAGCAGATGAAGAAAAAGCCAAGGCTGAAAAAGAAGCTGCTGAAAAGGCTGCCAAAGAAGCTGAAGAAAAAGCGGCACAAGCAGAAAAAGAGGCTCAGGAAAAAGCCGAGCGCGAAGCCAAAGAAAAGGCGGATAAAGCTGAAGCAGAAAAAGCCGAACGCGAAGCTAAAGAAAAAGCTGAAAAAGCCGCTGCCGATAAAGCCGAACGCGAAGCCAAAGAAAGAGCAGACAAAACTGCCGCCGACAAAGCCGAACGTGAAGCCAAAGAAAAAGCCGCAAAAGCGGAAGCAGAAAAAGAAGCCGCCAAGAAAAAACTGGCCGAGAAAAAAGCCGAATTAGAAAAAAAACGCGCAGAAAAAGCCAAAGCTGAAAAAGAAGCTGCCGATAAAACTGCAAAAGACAAAAAAGCGGCCGACCAACTGACCGACAAACAAAAAGAGCGTGCCGAGCGCAAATTGGCTGAGAAAAAAGCGGCCGAAGCCAAAAAACAAAACAAGCCGACACCTGAGCAAATCCTCAATAGCGGCAGCATCGAAAAAGCTCGCAAAGCTGCAAATGCCTCTGCAACAAAAGAAAGCAGCAACGCCGCTGGCAAACAATCGGCAGAAAAAGCCGAAGCAGCTGCCAACAGCGGTAAAAAGGCATTCCTGCAACTTGGTTCATATGCAGACCGCTCCAGCGCAGATTCACAACGTGCGAAATTGGCTATTTTAGGTGTGTCTTCCAAAGTGGTTGAGTTGCAAAACGGCGACAAAACCATTTATCGAGTTCAAAGTAACACCATGCCGCAGGAAGCCGCTGTGAAACTGCAAAAAAACCTGCAAGGCCATAATATCAACAGCTTGATTCGTTCTGCCAAATAATGGAATCACTGATGAAGCAGCGTATGAAACAAACTATTGCCGCACTCAGCCTGAGCCTGCTCAGTCTGAGTGCGCAGGCTGCTACCGAAGGCGTGGACTATACCGTTCTTAGTCGCCCTATCCCGCAGCAGCAAGCCGGAAAAATTGAAGTGCTAGAATTTTTCGGCTACTTCTGCGTCCATTGTTACCATCTCGATCCGGTTTTGTTGCAACACAGCAAAACCTTCGCTAAAGATGTTTCCTTACGGACAGAGCACGTCGTTTGGATGCCTGAAATGTTGGGCTTGGCCAAGGTAGCCGCTGCCGTCAATCTTTCAGGTTTGAAATATCAGGCCAATCCAGTCATCTTCAAAGCTGTTTACGAACAGAAGATTAACTTGGCTGATGCAAATATATTCCGATCATGGGTCGGTAAACAGACAAGTTTTGACAGTAAAAAACTGCTTCAAGCCTACAACAGCCCTGCCGCCGCGTCGGCTGCTGCAAAAATGCAGCAATTGACGGAAACTTATCGAATTGAAAACACACCAACTGTCATTGTCGG
>NZ_JBQCVF010000111.1:0-6762 GCF_051962515.1 Neisseria sp. P0009.S007
TGTTTATATGTAATATTATTGAGTGTAAATACTATCTGGTATATGATTTATAAATTAACTAATTAATGATAGTAAGTTTTACCATTGCTTGCATCTGTAAGGTAGATGGACAATATTAGTTTTCACAATCCCATCTAATGGAAACTTGCATGATTGCGAAATCATGGGTAACCAAGTTGCTGTTGAAACATATAGAAAAATTGTTTGGGTACATGTGTTTCTTAAAAATCTATAATTAATTTCATTTTAGGAAGTTGGATGACTGACAAAATTGCCCACGCCCGCCAAGACGCATCAGGAAATTGGCATTCCCACCCTCTGCAAGACCACCTGCAAAAAGTCGCACAACTTGCTAAGCGTTTTGCAGGGCGTTATGGGTCGTTGTTTGCCGAATATGCGGGGCTTTTGCACGATTTGGGGAAATTTCAGGAAGCTTTTCAGAAATATATCCGTAATGCATCCGGATTTGAAAAAGAAAATGCCCATTTGGAAGATGTCGAATCTACCAAGTTGCGCAAAATTCCGCATTCCACTGCCGGTGCCAAATATGCAGTAGAGCACCTTAATTCGTTTTTTGGGCATTTGTTGGCGTATTTGATTGCCGGGCATCATGCTGGGCTGGCAGATTGGTATGACAAAGGCAGTCTGAAAAGCCGTCTGCAACAGGCGGATGACGAGTTGGCGGCGTCTTTGTCGGGCTTGGTGGAAAGTGGTTTGTCTGAAGACTCTTTTCTTTTATCCAATAATGATTTAACACAAAATTTTCTTGCTTTTTGGGAAAAACCAGAACAGGCAAAACTGTTCAAGGAGCTACATATTTGGATACGTTTTTTCTTTTCCTGCTTGGTGGATGCCGATTTTTTGGATACCGAAGCCTTTATGAACGGCTACGCCGATGCCGATGCCGCGCAGGCTGCCGAATTGCGCCCGAAATTTTCCGGTTTGGATGAGTTGCACCGGCGATATGAGCAGTATATGGCGCAGCTTTATGAAAAATCGGACAAAAACTCATCTTTAAACCAAGAACGCCATGCCATTTTGCAGCAATGTTTTTCTGCCGCAGAAACCGACCGCACTTTGTTTTCTTTAACCGTGCCGACCGGTGGCGGTAAAACTTTAGCGAGCTTGGGGTTCGCTTTGAAACACGCACTGAAATTTGGCAAAAAACGTATTATCTATGCTATTCCTTTCACCAGTATTATCGAGCAGAACGCCAATGTTTTCCGCAAAGCATTAGGCGATGATGTGGTTTTAGAACACCACAGCAATTTAGAAGTGAAAGAAGATAAGGAAACAGCGAAAACTCGTCTTGCTACGGAAAATTGGGACGCGCCGCTGATTGTTACCACTAACGTGCAACTGTTTGAAAGCCTGTTTGCGGCGAAAACCAGCCGTTGCCGCAAGATTCACAATATTGCCGATAGCGTGGTGATTTTGGATGAAGCCCAGCAGCTTCCGCGCGATTTCCAAAAGCCGATTACTGACATGATGCGGGTGTTGGCTCGCGATTACGGCGTTACCTTTGTGCTGTGCACGGCAACTCAGCCTGAACTTGGCAAAAATATCGACGCATTCGGCCGCACCATTTTGGAAGGCCTGCCGGACGTGCGCGAGATTGTGGCAGACAAAATTGCCTTATCGGAAAAACTGCGCCGCGTCTGCATCAAAATGCCGCTGCCAAACGACGAAGCGCAAAGCTGGCAGGAAATTGCCGATGAAATCGCCGCGCGTCCGTGTGTTTTGGTGGTAGTCAATACGCGAAAACACGCCCAAAAACTCTTTGCCGCCCTGCCTTCTAACGGAATCAAGCTACATTTGTCTGCCAATATGTGCGCCACACACCGCAGCGAAGTCATTGCGTTGGTTCGCCGATATTTGGCACTGTATAGCGCAGGCAGCCTGCACAAGCCTTTATGGCTGGTCAGCACGCAGTTGATTGAAGCCGGCGTGGATTTGGATTTCCCTTGCGTTTATCGGGCGATGGCAGGACTGGACAGCATTGCCCAAGCGGCGGGGCGGTGCAACCGTGAAGGCAAACTGCCACAGTTGGGTGAAGTGGTCGTGTTCCGTGCCGAGGAAGGCGCGCCTAGCGGCAGCCTGAAACAGGGGCAGGACATTACCGAAGAAATGCTGAAAGCAGGGCTGCTCGGCGACCCGCTTTCCCCGTCGGCATTTGCCGAATATTTCCGCCGGTTCAACGGTAAAGGCGATGTGGATAAACACGACATTACAAGACTCTTGACGGCAGAATCATCCAATGAAAATCCGCTGGCAATCAAATTCCGCACTGCTGCCGAACGCTTCCGCCTGATTGATAACCAAGGCGTGGCACTCATTGTGCCGTTTATCCCGTTGGCTCATTGGGAAAAAGACGGCAGTCCGCAAATTATCAAAGCAAACGAGTTGGACGATTTTTTCAGACGACACTTGGACGGCGTGGAAGTTTCAGAATGGCAGGATGTTTTGGACAAACAACGCTTTCCTCAGCCAACCGACAACTCCTTCGGGCAAACTGACAGTCCACCGCTGCCCGAGCCGTTTGAAAGTTGGTTCAAATTTTTAGAAAGCGATCCACTCAAACACAAATGGGTTTACCGCAAGCTGCAACGCTACACGATAACGGTGTACGAACACGAACTGAAAAAGCTGCCTGCACATGCGGTTTTTTCTAGGGCGGGATTGCTGGTGTTGGATAAGGGCTATTACAAAGCCGTGCTTGGCGCGGATTTTGACGATGCAGCTTGGCTACCTGAAAATTCGGTTTTATGAAATGAAAGCAATAAGGAGATGATATGAGTTTTATCTTAGAAATCAGCGGTGATTTGGCTTGCTTCACTAGGCCTGAGCTAAAAGTAGAAAGGGTAAGTTACTCCGTTATCACGCCGTCTGCCGCCAGAAACATTTTAATGGCGATATTGTGGAAGCCGGCAATCCGCTGGCGAGTCTTGAAGATAGAAATCCTAAAACCGATTCAGTGGACGAATATCCGCCGTAACGAAGTGGGAACCAAAATGAGTGAACGTAGCGGCTCGCTCTATATTGAAGACAACCGCCAGCAGCGCGCATCCATGCTACTGAAAGACGTTGCCTACCGCATTCACGCCAATTTTGACATGACAAGCGAAGCAGGCGAGGGCGACAACTACGTCAAATTTGCCGAAATGTTCAAACGGCGCGCGAAAAAAGGGCAGTATTTCCACCAGCCTTATTTGGGTTGCCGTGAGTTTCCCTGCCATTTCAGGCTACTTGAAAAGGCTGAAGACGGTTTGCCACGCGAAGATATTACCCAAGATTTCGGTTTTATGTTGTACGACATGGATTTCAGCAAATCCGATCCGCGCGATTCCAATAACGCCGAACCTATGTTTTACCAATGCAAAGCGATAAACGGCGTAATTACCGTGCCCCCAGCCAATAGCGAGGAGGTGAAACGATGATTCTGCACGCGCTCACCCAATACTACCAACGCAAAGCCGAAAGCGATGGCGGTGTTGCCCCGGAAGGGTTTGAAAACAAAGAAATCCCGTTCATTATTGTTATAGACAAACAGGGCAAATTTATTCAGCTGGAAGATACCCGTGAGCTGAAAGGCAAGAAGAAAGTTGGCCGCATTTTTTTAGTGCCGAAAGGCTTGGGCAGGAGCGGTTCAAAATCCTACGAAGTAAGCAATTTATTGTGGGATCACTACGGTTATGTGCTTGCCTATGCCGGAGAAAAAGGGCAGGAGCAGGCGGATAAACAGCATGCTAGCTTTACCGCCAATGTAAACGAATTGAAACAGGCGTTGCCCGATAATGCAGGTGTTGCCGCCATTGCCGCCTTTCTGGCTTCTGCGGAAGAAAAAAGCAAAGTCATGCAGGCCGAAAATTGGGCGGAATGTGCCAAAGTCAAAGGCTGTAATCTCAGCTTCCGCTTGGTGGACGAGGCAGTAGATTTGGTTTGTCAATCAAAGGCGGTTCAGGCATATGTGAGTCAAGCTAATCAGGCACAATCCGATAACATCCCCAAAGGCATTTGCCTGGTAACGGGCAAACCTGCGCCGATTGCGCGGCTGCATAACGCCGTGAAAGGTGTGAACGCCAAGCCCGCCCCGTTTACATCGGTAAATCTGTCAGCTTTTGAATCATACGGCAAAGAGCAGGGCTTTATCTTTCCTGTGGGCGAACAAGCCATGTTCGAGTACACCACTGCCTTAAATACCCTGCTTGCTAGCGAAAACCGCTTCCGTATCGGCGATGTAACAGCCATCTGTTGGAGTGCGAAACCAACTCCGTTGGAAGAGAGTCTTGCTTCTTTGATTAACGGCGGCGGCAAGGACAATCCCGATGCCCATATTGATGCGGTCAAATCGCTTTATAAAAGCTTGTACAACGGCAAATACACAGAACCCGACGGTAAAGAAAAATTCTACCTTTTAGGTCTATCACCCAATTCTGCGCGCATTGTCGTCCGCTTTTGGCATGAAACCACTGTTGCCGCCTTATCCGAAAGCATTGCGGCGTGGTATGACGATTTGCAGATGGTGCGTGGCGAAAACTCGCCATACCCCGAATATATGCCGTTGCCGCACCTGCTGGGTAATTTAGTGTTGGACGGCAAAATGGAAAACCTGCCATCTGACCTGATTGCCCAAATAACCGATGCCGCACTCAACAACCGCGTTTTACCCGTCAGCCTGTTGCAGGCTGCTTTGCGGCGCAACAAGGCGGAACAGAAAATTACCTATGGCAGGGCAAGTCTGCTTAAAGCCTATATCAATCGCGCAATTCGCGCAGGTCGTCTGAAAAACATGAAGGAGTTAACTATGAGTTTGGATAGAAACCGTCAAGACATTGGCTATGTGCTGGGGCGGCTGTTTGCCGTGCTGGAAAAAACACAGGCCGAAGCCAATCCCGGCTTGAACGCCACCATTGCCGACCGCTATTTCGGTTCGGCAAGCAGTACGCCGATTGCCGTATTCGGCACACTGATGCGCCTGCTGCCGCACCATTTGAATAAGCTGGAATTTGAAGGACGTGCCGTACAACTGCAATGGGAAATCCGCCAGATTTTGGAACATTGTAAGAGATTTCCCAACCATTTGAATTTGGAACAGCAAGGCCTATTCGCCATCGGTTATTACCACGAAACCCAATTTCTGTTTACCAAAGACGCATTGAAAAACCTGTTCAACGAAGCGAAAACCGCATAAGGAGCAAATGCTATGACTATTGAAAAACGCTACGACTTTGTCTTTTTATTTGACGTGCAAGACGGCAACCCCAACGGCGATCCCGACGCAGGCAACCTGCCGCGTATCGACCCGCAAACCGGTGAAGGTTTGGTAACCGATGTTTGCCTGAAACGCAAAGTCCGCAATTTTATCCAAATGACCCAAAATGGTGAACATCACGATATCTTTATTCGTGAAAAAATCATTCTTAATGATTTAATTGCTGAAGCCCATCAGCAAGATGAAGTAAAAGACAAACCAAATGGGAGAGAAAAAACCGAAAGTGCGCGTCAATATATGTGCAAACGCTATTACGATATTCGTACTTTTGGTGCGGTTTTAACGACAGGTGAGAATGCGGGACAAGTTAGAGGTCCTGTGCAATTGACTTTTTCCCGCTCTATTGATCCGATAGTAACACTTGAACATACGATTACTCGTTGTGCGCCGGCTAAAGAGGTTGAAAATCCGAAACCTGAGGATAGTGAAGAAGAAAAAGCAAAGAAAGAACGTGGAAGAATGGGGCGCAAATTTACAGTCCCTTACGGCCTATACCGCTGCCATGGCTTTATTTCCGCCCACTTCGCCAAGCAAACCGGTTTTTCCGAAAGTGATTTAGAACTGTTTTGGCAGGCACTCGTCAATATGTTCGACCACGACCATTCCGCCGCACGCGGGCAAATGAATGCTCGCGGGCTCTATGTGTTTGAACACAGCAGTAGTCTGGGTGACGCACCTGCTGATAGCCTCTTCAAACGCATTCAGGTTGCTAAAAAAGACGGAGTGGAAGTGGCAAGGAATTTTGACGATTACCTTGTCAGCGTGGACGATCAAAATCTTGGCGAAACCAAGCTGCTGCGTAAATTAGGCTAAAAATGACCGCACTTTTAACCGAAACCCAAAGGGAAAATCAGGACACACGCCTGATTTCTCTTTCTGCCCTGCAACACTACGCTTTCTGCCCGCGCCAATGCGCACTGATTCACAACGAGCAGGCGTGGATGGAGAACTATTTGACCGCACAGGGCAAGGCGCTGCATGAGCGAGTGGATTCGGGCGAGCCGGAAACGCGCAAGGGCGTGCGCTTCGAGCGGACGGTGCATGTGTCGGCGGAGAAATTGGGCATCAACGGGGTGTTGGATTTGGTGGAAGTGGACACGAAAACAGGCCGTTTGAAACCTGTGGAATACAAACGCGGCAAGCCTAAACCCGACCCAATGGACGAAATCCAGCTTTGCGCCCAAGGTTTGTGCTTGGAAGAAATGACAGGGCAAACCGTTTCTGAGGGCGCGCTGTGGTATATGCAAACCCGCCATCGCGTCCCCGTCGTGTTTTCAGACGGCCTGCGCGCCCAAACACTCGCCACCATCGCCGCCGTGCGCGAGCTGCTAAACAGCGGTCAAACCCCGCCACCCGACTACGGCAAACGCTGCAAAGCCTGCTCGCTGGTGGAGATTTGCCAGCCAGAGTTGCTGGGGAAACAGGATAGGAGTGTGGGGTATGTGATGAGGTTGTTTGGGGATTGAGAAAATTGATGAACGTATAATATG
>NZ_JBQCVF010000112.1:0-6683 GCF_051962515.1 Neisseria sp. P0009.S007
ACTGATTAAGCCAAGAAAAGTTTATAAGCCGGATTATCGGTTTCTTCTTTATAAACATAACCCAAGCTCTCCAAGAAGTCGGCAAAGGCTTCATTGTCGCTTTCAGGTACATCGATACCGACCAAAATACGGCCGTAGTCCGCACCATGATTGCGATAATGGAACAAAGTAATATTCCATTCGGCGCGCATATGGTTCAAGAAGCGGGACAATGCGCCGGGACGCTCCGGAAATTCAAAGCTGACCAAGCGTTCGCTGGATACTTTTTCCGTACGTCCGCCGACCATGTAACGGATATGGATTTTGGCGATTTCGTCATTGGTCAGATCGACATTGGGCAAACCTGCGTCAGCCAGTTGTTTGCTGATGACGGCCAAGTCTTGCGCACCGGCGGTTTGCAAGCCGACAAAAATATGCGCATTTTTATCGCTGCCGTAGCGATAGTTGAACTCAGTAATGTTCCGGCTTCCCAGCAAATTGATAAACTTCAGGAAGCTGCCCTTTTCTTCGGGAATGGTAACGGCGAAAATACCTTCGTTGCCCTCGCCCAGCTCACTGCGCTCCGAAACGTGGCGTAAGCGGTGGAAGTTCATATTGGCGCCACTGGTGACGGCAACCAAATTTTGACCTTGGATATTGTTTTTCGCAACGTAAGCCTTCAGGCCGGCAAGAGCCAATGCGCCCGCAGGCTCAGTAATGCTACGCGTATCGTCAAAAATATCTTTAATCGCGCCGCACAACATATCCGTATTGACCGTAATAATTTCGTCCAACAGCTCTTTACACAGGCGGAAGGTTTCCTCGCCCACCACTTTAACCGCCGTGCCGTCTGAAAACAGGCCGACATCTTTCAAATGTACGATTTTCCCTGCCTCAACCGATTGCTTCATACAGCAAGAATCATCAGTTTGCACGCCAATCACTTTAATTTCAGGACAAACTTGTTTGATAAACGCCGCTACGCCTGCTGCCAAGCCGCCTCCACCAATCGGAACAAAAATCGCATTGATATTGCGGTGTTGACGGAGGATTTCCATGCCGATGGTTCCCTGGCCGGCAATCACATCCGGATCATCAAAAGGCGCAATATAAGTCAGCTTTTCCTTTTCGGCCAACTCCATCGCATAATCATAGGCATCATTGTAAGACACGCCTTTCAATACCACTTCGCCGCCACGGCTCTTTACCGCGTCAATTTTGATTTTAGGCGTTGTTTCCGGCATCACGATGACGGCGCGGCAACCCAAATACTGCGCCGATAAAGCCACACCCTGCGCATGGTTGCCCGCGCTGGCAGCAATCACGCCGCAATCCAAAGCTTCTTTCGGCAGCTTCGCCATTTTGTTGTACGCACCGCGGATTTTGAACGAAAACACCGGCTGCAAATCTTCACGTTTGAGCAAAACCTGATTGTTCAGACGGCCTGACAGACTGCGTGCCAAATCCAAAGGCGTTTCTACGGCTACATCATAAACGGAAGCGGTCAAAATACGGGTCAGATAATCGGAAAGAGGAAGAGGATGGTTCATGGTATTCAGTGTTCGAAAATAAATTGTCATTCGGCCGAATCGGCCTGAGGAAAAAGTTAAAACCATACCCCTGAGGCCGTCTGAAGGCAAGAAAAATCTTAGCAAAGCCTGAATGAAACGGTATAATGTCCGCTTACTATCTATTTAGTATGCCAAACTGTTTACTCGATAACAGTATCCACCCATATTCAAATTTACAAACAATGATGAAAAAAACGCTACTTAGCTTAATTTTTGCTGCCCTCCTGAATACCCACGCCCTTGCCGCCGACCCGGTTGCCTCCGCACCTGCCGTACAAGGCGAGGCACAGCCGCAGCCATTGTTGCACAGCATCAACAGTCCGACAACGCCTCCGGAAATCGCGGCAACCGCCTACATCGTTACCGACCTGCACAGCAAGCAAACCTTGGCATCCAACAATGCCGACGCGCCTATCGAACCTGCCGCGTTGACGCAAATGATGACTGCCTACCTTGCCTTTAAAGCATTAGAAAACGGTACACTTGAAGCAAGCCAAATGCTGACCGTTTCCAATGCCGCATGGAAAGTCGAAGGTTCGCGTATGTTCCTCGACCCAAAAGTGCCTGTCAGCGTCAGCTCCTTAATTAAGGGGACAACCATCCAATCGGCCAACGATGCCGCCATCACCCTTGCAGAAGCCATCGGTAACGGCTCTATCGATGAATTCGTCAAACAAATGAATGAAGAAGCCAAACGCTTGGGCATGAAGCACACCCACTTCAACAACCCGACCGGCATTTCTTCTAACGGCCATGTTTCAACCGTTGGCGACTTGGCCATTTTGGCAGCCGCGCTGATCAACGACTATCCGAAATACTATCCTTTGTTTGCAAATAAATCTTTCAAATACAATAATATCGAGCAGCCCAACCGCAATCTTCTGCTCTATCGCGACAGCAGTATCGACGGTTTGAAAACCGGCTATTCTGAAGGCGCAGGCTATCATCTTGCTGCTTCCAGCAAACGTAACAACCGCCGTATTGTTTCCATCCTTGCCGGTGCCGAATCCACCGAAGCGCGCGCAAGCGAAAGCAGCAAACTGCTCAACTGGTCATTGCAGGCATTTGATACGCCTAAACTTTACAACGGCGGAGAAGTGATTTCCCAAGTCAAAGTTTACAAAGGCAGCACCAAAGCCGTAGACATCGGTTTCTTGGACGATGTTTACATTACCATTCCCCACGATACCGGCAAAAACGTCAAACCAATCTTAGAAACGCTTCAGCCCGTCCTCGCCCCGATTGAAAAAGGTCAAGTATTGGGCAAACTGAAAGTCATGAAAGACGGCAAAATCATTGCCGAAAAAGACGTCGTCGCCCTAACCGGCGTGGAAGAAGGCAGCTGGTTGCGCCGTATGTGGGACGCGATTGTGTTGTGGTTTAAAGGTTTATTCAGTTAAACAATCAACCATAACAAAATAAGCCACAAAAAGGCCGTCTGAAACCTGTTTGCCAGATTTCAGACGGCCTTTATTCAGCCTAAAAGACAGCTAATTAGATAATTCCAGCGTTGGCGGTAGATGCTGTGTCATCGTGAACATCAACCGTATCGACAGACGAGTAGCTCATGCGGTCAGTATGCGTATTGACGTCTGACAAATTACTGATATTGTCATTACCTGACAACCTACCCATCAACTCTTGCAGGCTCAATGTGCCTTCATCGAAACGGAAGGTATCAATCACGGCATTGTTAGTGTTACCGGAAACGAATTGGTCATTGATGGTAATGCTGTCCCCTTCTGATCCCTTAACGGTAATTTTCCAATCGATATTGCCTCGAACATCAGTGATGGCATCAATATGCAGGTCATTAACAGAGATATTTTGGCCAAATTGCAGTGCATTATGTTCGCCCACATTATCGGTAATCGTATCCTTACCTTCTCCAAGGCTGAAAACATAAGTATCGGCACCCTTACCGCCTACCAAGTAATCGGTTCCTTGTCCGCCAAATAAAACATCGTTGCCATCGCCGCCATTCAAACGGTCATTGCCACTTTCACCCCATAAAGTATCGTTGCCGTTACCTCCATGTATAGAATCATTACCCATACCGCCATTGAGACGATCGTTTCCATCATAGCCAAAAATAATGTCATTACCTGAATCACCGTTAATCGTATCATTGCCCAAACCGCCTCTGATACGGTCATTGCCATCGCCGCCGCTGACAAGAGCATGGCTGCTGTCTGTAATTGTGATGATATTATCAGCACCTAAATGATTCGCAGCTTGGGTAAGACTGTGATCATCTATTTCCGCTACATTTTTTGCAGAAGTATTTTCTGCTACCGAAAGGCTATGATTATTTTCGATGGTTAATGTAGTCTCGTTTACAGGCTCCGGAATATTGCCTTCTTTAGGATTACGGGTTTTGGTAATCTCTTGGTCGGAAAGATTATTCACAATAGTGTTATTTTCAATTTTGATATTGTTGAGTTCTCCCAAAATATCTTTTTCGGGAGTAGCATAATCCCTGCCTTCTTCCAAATCGATAGAACCTTTAACACGACCATATGTGTCGGCATTAGTCCCGTTGTTTACCAGTAAGTTATCGTGAACGGAAATACCCGTATCATTGAAATCAAAATTATGGCTGTTTTTGAATACAGTGTTTAAGCGTACGCCACCCCAATTGGCATTATCTTTGATAAGGTTATTGGCTACTTCATGACCTTTGCCGCCAAAGATACCAATACCTGCCGCACGCCAGCCTAATTCAACGGTATTGTTTAAAAAGTGGTTATTTTCAGCAACATGGGCATTGGTATTCTCATGATGACTTGACCATGTTGCTAAGCCATCATCACCATTGCCGCGGATATTGGAATTGATAACGGTAGAATTACTGGTACCTTGCGCAAAGTTAACGCCGTCTGCAAAGTTGTTGCGAATAATGGCATTGGAGATAGTCAAACCATCAGTGTAATTTAAAGGTTTGTTTTTAGAATAATCCCCAATCCATACACCTACTTCAAAATGTTCAATTTTGATATCGTGAATAGAAGAGCCAGTACCTAAAGTGCCGGATATCCCTTTATAATTGGCTTTCTCATCATGTCTTGAATTTAGATTTGAATCCATAGAGAGATTGCCCAAATCTATATCTTTACTACCGGGTTCAAAAGTAATACCACCGCCACCGCTCGCATAACCCTTATCATCGTATTTAGCAGCTTCTGTATTCAAAAAATGTAACTTAGTGTGCCATTGCCCTGCACCGGTAATCTTAATACCATCAGGAACATAAAGAGAAATCGGTCGTGAAAAATCAAATTGACCTTCAGGAATGTAAACAGATTTTTTAGACGCTTTGGCAGATTCAATCGCAGCCATAAATGCTTGGTAATCATCCGAGCCGTCATTGGCAATTGCGCCGAAATCAGTAATGCTGACACTGTTTTCAGGCTGTCTAATGGCATCCGATGCCTTTTCCAAATCAATCAAGTCAATGCCTACGGGCGTGCTGTCGAGATTAGTGATGGTAACTGTATCTCCTTTATTGATATGGGCATCTTTAAATAATTGGCTGACTTCGTCAAATTGGAAGCGGGCAAGCCTATCTGCCGCAGGCGTATCATGAACTTTAATATCGTCATTCGGATGATATGTATAGTTATCCAAATATTGCCAGTTAGATTTGGAAGACAAATCCAAAGTACCGATCACTGTATTATTGACTTTGACTTCAACTTTACCGCTTTCACCGTCAGGAACGGTATAACGGATGGTTACGGCATTGGCATCTGCTTGTGCAATAAATGACACAGATGCATTAGTAGGCAAATCAACATATGCCTGACCGCTTGCTTCACGGGCAGTTGCGCGTTCTGCCTCTGAAGAAGAGGCATTTTTAACAACGCCGTTTTTCAGTTCACTTTGTTCTGCCTCATAAGTCGTATAGCCAAGTTTGGCACCATATTGAGAGGCATTGGGTACTGCTGTTTTAATGTTTACCATTTAATATATTCCTTCAAAAATATCGTAATATTGAATTATTCTTTTGTAAAAGGCTTTTATTAGTCATAATTTTGGCATAAAAGTTCAATATACTATTGTTTAATTTTGAAAAGAAAATGCCGTCTGAAAATATAGAAATTTTCAGACGGCATCTCAATGCCTTATTAGATTGTTGGTAAAGATTTAAACAAAACCTTTTTTCTCCAGATAGCTTTCGTAATCGCCCAAGTAGTGTTCATATCCGCCTTTGCCATCCAATTCGATGATTTGGGTAGCCAATGAAGATACAAACTGACGGTCGTGCGAGACAAAAATCAGCGTGCCGTTGTATTTTTCCAGCGCCATGTTCAAGGATTCGATGCTTTCCATATCCATGTGGTTGGTCGGTTCGTCCATAACCAAGACATTGGGTTTCAACAGCAACAGTTTGCCGTAAAGCATACGGCCTTTTTCACCACCGGAGAGAACCTTCACTTTTTTCACGACATCGTTGCTGCCGAAAAGCAAGCGGCCCAAAGTTCCGCGGATGATTTGTTCGTCATCGCCTTCCTGGCCCCATTGGCGCATCCATTCAGTCAAATCCATATCAACGTCGAAGTCGTTTTCATGGTCTTGCGGATAGTAACCGACACTGGCTTTTTCCGCCCATTTGATGGTGCCTTCGTCCGGCAACAGGTCGTCTGAATATTCGGGGTTGTATGCACCTGCCAAGAGTTTCAGCAAGGTAGATTTACCCGCGCCGTTCGGGCCGATGATGGCAAGGCGTTGGCCTGCTTCAAGGATGAAGTTCAGGTTTTTAAACAACTGGGTTTCAAAGCGTTTGGCCAGTTTTTCAACTTCCACAGCCTGACGGTGCAACTTGGCTTTTTCGTCGGCTTCAAAACGGATATATGGGTTTTGACGGGTAGAAGGTTTGACTTCGACCATTTCCGATTTGATTTTGTCTGCCTGTTTCAGACGGCTGGTTGCCTGACGGGCTTTGGATTTGTTGGCAGAGAAGCGTGCGACAAACTCTTGCAGCTCTTGCAGCTTCTCTTTGGCTTTGGCGTTGTCTTTCAGGGCGCGCTCACGCGACTGGGCAGAAGCGAGCATATAGTCGTCGTAGTTGCCCGGATAGATGGTGATGGTGTTGTAGTCCAAATCCGCCATGTGTGTGCAGACTTCGTTCAA
>NZ_JBQCVF010000113.1:0-6548 GCF_051962515.1 Neisseria sp. P0009.S007
GCCTCAACCGGCTGACCGCCCACATCGACGGACTTGGTGCCAAAACCGCTTACGAGCTCGCAGTGGACGGACTGCCGATCAAACGCACCAACGCACTGGGCCATACCTTCGCCTATGCCTACGACAAAGCCCGCCGGCTGACCGTCCTTACCAATGAAAACGGCGAAACCTACCGTCTCGATTACGACCAAACCGACAACCTGATCCAAGAAACCGGCTGGGACGGCAAAATCACCGCCTACGGCTACGATGTCGCCGGACAACTGGTTCAACAGACCGAATACGGTCAAAGCAATCATGAAGGCCGTCTGAAAGAGCGTCCAGAGACTTGGCACATCCACCATTTCAAACGCAACATCCTCGGCCAACTGATCGAAAAACAAAGCCGCAAAGTGTCCCACAAAAACGGACAAAGCAAAGACGAAGGCATCAGCCGCACCCGTTTCGAATACGACCCCATTACCGGCAACCTGACCAAAGCCCGCAACCACTACAGCATCGTCGAACTCGCCTACGACGAACTCGACCGCCTTATCGGCGAAACCACCGTCCACAACGGCCAAAGCGCCACCGTAGGCTACCAGTACGACCCGTTGGGCAACCGCATCCGCACCATCCTGCCCGACGGCCGCCATATCGATTACCTGTACTACGGTAGCGGACACCTGCACCAAATCAGCCTCGACGGCGAAGTCGTCAGCGACATCGAACGCGACAAACTGCACCGCGAAATCCAAAGGACACAGGGCAGCATCAGCAGCCTGTACGACTACGACCCCATGGGTCGTCTGAAAAGCCAGCGTACCGTCCGGAGCGGCACACAAACGCTTCACGGCAAACAAAACCCGCTGGCCGGCGGCGCCGTCAACCGCCGCTACGCCTACGACAAAGCCGGCAACCTCATTCAAAGCGCCGATCAAAGAAGCGGCGTCCTCAATTACGTCTATGACAAAATCGGACGCATTCAAGAAGCCCGCAACAGCCAAACCGGCCGCAGCGAAACCTTCGCCTTCGACCCCGCCCACAACATCCTCGACATCCCGACATCTACCCCCTCTCCCGCGGGAGAGGGTCGTGGAGAGGGCAAAACGACCGCTCCGATTTCAGACGACACCAAAACTCAAGGTCGTCTGAAATCACCTGCCAACCCCAACCTTACCGCCGGCAACCGCCTCAAAGAATACAACGGCATCGAATACACCTACGATGCATTGGGCAACCTGATCTACCGCCAGCTGCCTAATGGCGAAAACCAATATTACCAATACGATTTAGAAAACCAACTCGTCCGCGCCGAAATCAAAAAGCCCGCCGGCAATACCGAGATCTGGACCTACGCCTACGACCCGTTCGGAAGACGCCTTTCCAAAGAGCGCCAAGACAAACTCGCCTGGACGAGTACCGAACCGAAACGCACCCACTTCGTCTGGGACGGCAGCCGCCTGTTGCAGGAGTACACCTACAAAGGCTGCTACACCTATATCTACACCGACCAAGACAGCTACGAACCCTTAGCCCAAGTCTTTGACAACGCCAAAGACGGCAAGCAATACCTCGCCTATTTCCACACCGACCAAGTCGGCATCCCGCGCGAGATGACCGACATCCACGGCAATCTTTTGTGGTACGGCGAATACACCGCCTGGGGTCGTCTGAAAAAGGATGAGCGGGTTTACAAGAACGCGCATCAGCCGTTCAGATTGCAGAACCAGTATTATGATGAAGAGACCGGGCTGCATTACAACCTGATGAGGTATTACGAGGCGGAGACAGGGCGTTTCATTAACCAAGACCCGATTGGGTTGTTGGGTGGGGATAACCTGTATCAGTTTGCTCCTAATATTCAAAGTTGGTTTGATATTTTAGGTTTAGCAAAAACTCCAAAAGTTAAATTAGGTTCTCTAGGTGAAGTCCGTTCTGCTTCTGTGGTTTTAAAACGTAGTCATTTAGGAAAAGGAAAAGCTACAAATCAGGGTAACCGTGATTATGCTAGAGGATTAGGCAAATGTGATGATGATGCTGGGCATATTTTAGGTAAGCTTTTAGGTGGTTCAAGAAGTAATCAAAATATGTTTCCTCAGTTAAGAAAAATTAATAGAGGAGCTTATAGAGATTTTGAAAGAAAAGTTCATAATATTATAGATAAAGATGGCAAGGCGTTATTGAAATGGAAATTTGAATATGCCAATGGTGGAACACGGCCTACTGGTGTTGTTTATGAGGTATTTCAACGTGGGCAGCGTGTTTTACGTGGTAAGTTTAATAACTAAAAAGGATTGAATTATGTATGAAAGTATTGAAACCGTATTAAATAGTTTTCTGATGGAAATGTATAAATGGGAAGACAATGCTAATAAGCATATTGATGCAGGCACAGATATTCCTGATGAGATATTGAAACAAACACTGAAGGAAATATACGATAAATACCTAACAGATAAACCAAGAAAAATGGGAAAGTTAGAATGTATGACTGTTAACTACCCTCCAACATTCAATCCAAATAACGAGAAAATCATTGAAATAGAAGAAAAAGGTAGCTCTATAACTGTAAAAAGTGATGTGCTTTATGCTGGAATGGAAGCACAAAGACTTTATAAATTCAAAAAACAGGCAGGTCTCTGGAAATTAGATAATGTAAAAGAATTTGATAGTTATGATGGGAAATGGCATTCTATACATATCTAATAAAGTAATTAGCAAACTGTAGCCAGCATGAAACCTCCAATCCTGACGTAGGGTATGTGCGGTACGCACGCAGTTTCCGCTTTTCAGACGACCTTAATACTTTCTTTGAGGCCGTCTGAAATATTGGTTCTTTAATAATCCGATTACTGATCAGCATAAAGGTCGTCTGAAACACAACTTTCAGACGGCCTTTGTTGTACCATATTCAACCGCCGCTACGCCTACGACCCGTTCGGCAGAAGGCTCTCCAAAGAACGCCAAGACAAACTCGCCTGGACGAGCACCGACCCCAAACGCACCCACTTCGTCTGGGACGGAACGCGATTACTTCAGGAGTACACCTACAAAGGCAGCTACACCTATCTCTACACCGACCAAGACAGCTACGAACCGCTGGCGCAAATCTTTGACAACGCCAAAGACGGCAAACAATACCTCAGCTATTTCCACACCGACCAAATCGGCATACCGCGCGAGATGACCGACATCCACGGCAATCTCTTGTGGTACGGCGAATACACCTCCTGGGGTCGTCTGAAAAAGGACGAGCAGGTTTACAAGAACGCGCACCAGCCGTTCCGACTGCAAAACCAATACTTTGATGAAGAAACGGGACTGCATTACAACCTGATGCGGTATTACGAACCTGAGGCCGGGCGGTTTGTGAATCAGGACCCGATTGGGTTGTGGGGTGGGGAGAATCTTTATTCGTTTGCGCCTAATGCAAATGTCTGGGTTGATCCATTAGGATTATCCGTACAATCAGAGAGTGCTCAACGTGGAATTGCTAAAGCAACTGAGTATTTAAAAAGTAAAGGTTTTAAAATTTTATCAGATGAAGTAACAATTAAAGTTCTCGATAGAACAGGGAAAAAATTGAAAAAGGTTCGAATTCGTCCTGATATAGTCGCAATGAAAGATGGGAAAATCTATTTTATTGAGGTAAAAAATAATACAGGACGATTAACGAAAGGTCAAAAGAGATCAGGGTTATTCAATTTGAAAAAACCGCACAATGCTGGAGGAAAATGTCCGAAGGCTGCATATATGGTTTCAACAAAAAATAAGGATAAGCAAACGGATGTGGGTTCCTCCAAAGGCGTTGCTCGCTTTATGACTTTAGTATTCAAAGATTGATTTTAAGGACGATAATTATGAAAAGTAAAGAATTTATTCAAGGTCTTATTGAATATTTAAAAAATAATTTAAATATTCCTGATGCTAATTTTCTAAAAGATAGGATTAAATTTAAAAAAGGAAAATATGTTTATGGTGAAATATCCTTTAGCAATTCTCGTACTTTCGAGGGGGTCATACTTCACCTATATGCATACAATTCTGAAATGGGAAATTTTTTCTCCCAAAATGTTCCTCCTTATGATAAATCGTCAAACCCATATGATTTAGTATTTGTACAACCATCTATCTCGCAGGCGCATTTTTTTAAAGCTCCCCCTATTACCTCATTTCCTTATGGAGATACCATTAAATTACCTGAATCTGAGAATGATGCAAAAAACATCTATCCAGATGTATTAAAGCATTTGCAGCAAAATCATATTCCAATCATTATGGCCTTCCATTCCGGTAGCAAAGAAGTTTTAAAATATTTAGCACTTTATCCAGAGGCTTTTCGTTTTAAAGCATTAACCGCTATTTTTATTATAAATAAGAATGAATTACCACTAAATGATCCTTTAATACAGAATATTTTATTGTTTGATAAAAAAGTATTAGAAAATGATAATGGATTGTTTAGCAAGCATGATTTGATCTTCCTGGAAAATTCTTTTGACCAAAAATTAAAACAACAAATTATGCAATAATTAGTCCTTGTAACAAGCTGTAGCCTGCACAAAATCTTCAATCCTGACGTAGGGTGTATGTGGCACGCACGCGGTTTCTGTTTTTCAGACGACCTCACTATCTTCTTTGAGGTCGTCTGAACTATTTGCTCTTTAACAATCTCATTGGCAGTTAACATAGAAGTCGTCTGAAAACCAACTTTCAGACGATCTCTGCCGAATCGCCTCCCCCGATGGCGGTGCACAGCCTCACCTCCGTCACCTTCAAAGGCAAGGAACTGGTGCGCTACGACTACGGAAGTGCTCCTTTAGATGCAAATGGAAATCCCATGGAGTTGCATCATCATGTACCGCAACGCTTAGGTCATGCAGATAGGCATAGTCCTTTTAATTTGAGAGAAGTAACTAGAGAACAACATGCAACGCTTGACCCTTATAGGAATCTAGGAAATTAGCTATGAAAGCAATAGAAATTTTAAAGAATTTTGTGGAAGAAAAATTATCAACTGAAGAATTGGAAATGGCGTTGTCTTCCAATCAAGAATTAATTTCCCTGTTGGAAAATACTAAAGCTAAACCTTATATGAATAGTAATTCCACTTATGAATATTTAATTAGTCAGGATTTGACATCTCTTGATGCAAAGTTAAATTTGATGGATATTTTCAGGGAAATTTTAGATTACAAGCATATCCCGTACTCTTCGAATTCAACGACAGAAAAAAAATTCGATTTAATTTTGGAGGCTATTCCTAACTGGATACCAGCTGATATGGGTTATTTAAATTCCTTGTATGATAAGTACAAACCTAAGACGGCGACCACTTTTAAAAAGATTATTAAGGAACATTTCATTTGTATGAATAAATATCCCAAATGGTTACAGGAGCCTGATTGGCCTATCATCGATAATATTCCCGCAATGTTTCTAGGGCAGTTAGATATATCGAAGTTGAAGCATGATACTACTTATTTGTACATTTTTTGGGATAAAAAATCAGATAGATATACAGAAGTAATACAGTCTCTATAAATGGGCAAACCGTAGCAAGCTGTAGTCTGCATGAAACCTCAACAACGCATAGTAAAAACGCATAGTAAATATGATAGAACAAATGCCTTGCATCCTTATAAAGTTGATGGAAGCGGTAAGCATCCATATTTCCCAGTAGATAGAAATGCGTTTGATAAGGATAGAAAGCAATATTGGAAAGATAGGGCGAAAGCAGAAAAAAGACGCAGAAGAAAAGCTGGAAAATGTTAAGGTCAATTTACTTATATTTATATCAAAGAGGTTTGTTATGTTAGATACTAATTTTAAAGAATATCTTGATGATGAATTTGGTAGGATATTGCCAGAAAATCAAAATAAATATCGTGAATTATTCAAAAGATTAGGGTTTGGAAAAATAAATCATGACTTTGTTGAATTTTGGTCAACATATAGTGATGAAATTTATGGAAAAATTGGATATTTGGTTGATTTGGCAATGGACTTAGAGGATTTTTCAAGTAGCCAAACAGAAATTTTGAGAAAAAATATTGGATTACCTGATAATTATTTTTCGTTATTAAATAATGAGTTAGATGATTATATCTTATATGATAAAAATACCGACGAGGTTTTTTTTGTAGAGGCTCCTAATATTCAAAAGTTCATAGAAAATAAACAATTCAGCAAACATTGGAATAGCTTTGAATATTTTATTAAAGATTATCTAAATTATAATGCTTAATATGTTTAATTTTTAAGCGATTAGCAAGCTGTAGCCAATGAAACCCCCAATTCCGATGTAGAGTGTGAACGGTATGCACGCACGCGGTTTCTGTTTTTCAGACGACCTCACTATTTTCTTTGAGGTCGTCTGAACCATTTGTTCTTTAATAATCTTATTAACAGTTAACATAGAGGTCGTCTGAAAGCCAGCAACTTTCAGACGACCTCTGCCAAATTGCTACGACTACGACGGCTACGGCGATTTGACCGCCGTTTACGGACGAGACGGCAAAAAACTGCGCGGTTTCGCCTACCGAAACCACATCATGGTCGAACAC
>NZ_JBQCVF010000114.1:0-6502 GCF_051962515.1 Neisseria sp. P0009.S007
GGCAAGAGGGTTTTTTCATAGGCGGCTTTCAGACGGCCGTCTTTTTTCATGGCGGCGATTTCGCCGTTGACCCAGTTCAGGAGGTCGGTGTTGCCTTTTTGAACAGCCGGGGCGATGAATTCGGCAGGGCCGAGGTTGCCGATGGCGACTTCAAAATTCGGGTTTTCTTTTGCCCATGCCCACAACAAGGCGTTGTCGTGGGCGAGTGCTACGCCGCGGCCGTCTTTCAGTGCGTCGAAGGTTTCGGTATTTTGGTCGAATTTCAGCAGTTTGACTTCAGGATGGTTTTTGGTGAAGAAGGCGTCGGCGGTAGTGCCTTTATTGACCAGAAGGGTTTGGTCTTTCAATTGCGCAACGTCGGTAATCGGTTTGTCTTTGGGGGAAACTACGCCCAAGGCCACTTTCATGTAAGGATCGGCGAAATCGACGGCTTCGGTGCGTTCGGGTGTTTTGGTGAAGTTAGCGAGGATGAGGTCGACTTTGCCGGAACGGACGTATTCGACGCGGTTTGCGGCCTCGGTCAGGACGAATTCGACTTTGTCGGGGCTGCCGAGCAGGTCTTTGGCCAGGTCTTTGGCGATTTCAACGTCAAAGCCTTGGTTTTTACCGTTGGCGTCAACATAGCCGAACGGAGGCTTGTCGCCGAATACACCGATACGGATGACGCCTTTTTCTTTGATGGAGGCAACGGTTGCCGCGCCGCTGCTTTGTGAAGATTGGGCATCGCCGGAGCCGCCTCCGCAAGCAGTCAGGCCGACGGCGATGGCGGCGGAGGCGAGGAGGGCTTTGAATTTGGCATTCAATTGCATGAGTGTTTCCTTTTCAAATGTTTGGTTGAAAGTGGAGGCCGTCTGAAAAAGGGTTCGGATGGCCTGAAAATAAAATCAGTAGTCCATGCCTGCCAAGAATTGGCGGGCGCGTTCGCTTTTGGGGGCGGAGAAGAAGGTTTCGGGGTCGGACGATTCGACGATGCGGCCTTTGTCCATGAAGACGATGCGATCGGCAACTTTGCGGGCAAACCCCATTTCATGGGTTACGATGAGCATGCTCATGCCTTCATGAGCGAGTTCTAAAACCACTTCCAAGACTTCGCGCACCATTTCGGGGTCGAGTGCGGCGGTGATTTCGTCCAGCAGGATGACTTCCGGATTCAGGCACAGGGCGCGGACAATGGCGATGCGTTGTTTCTGGCCGCCGGAGAGTTCGCGCGGATAGGCGTTTTTGCGGTCGAGCAGGCCGACGCGTTCCAACAGTTTGTCGGCTTGTGCCTCTGCTTCGGTACGGTTGCGGTTTTGTACTTTCACCGGGCCTAAGAGGATGTTTTCGATGACGGTCATGTGGGCAAACAGTTCATAGCTTTGAAAGACCATGCCGACTTTTTGCCGGGCGGTTTGCCAGGAAACGTCTTTGCCGAATTCGCCGACTCCATCCATCACGATGCTGCCGCCTTGGTGCGGCTCCAAACCGTTTACGCAGCGCAGGAGGGTGGATTTGCCGCAGCCGGACGGGCCCAGCAGTACGATGACTTCGCCTTTTTCCAAGTCCAAGTCTAAGGATTGAATGGCGGTTACGTTGCCGTATTGTTTGTGCAGGTTGCGGATGCTCAGTAAAGCCATGTCAGTGTTCCCATTTTTGTTCAAGTTTTGCCGCCAGCAGCGACAGCGGCCAGCAACAGAAGAAATACAGCATAAAAATCAGGCCGTAAACCCAAAATGAAGCATTGGGTTGCGTCAGCAGCGAGTTTTCGATGATTTGCTGACCGACTTTGACGACTTCGATGACGCCGATAAGGGAGGCAAGCGAGCTGGTTTTGATCATGCGCGTAAACAGATTGACGGCGCCGGGCAATACGCGGCGGATGCTTTGCGGCAGCTCGATGTAGCGGAATACCTGCCCGCGGCTCAAGCCGAGTGCCAGGCCTGATTCGACCTGGTGTTTTTCAATCGATTCCAATGCGCCGCGGACCAAATCGCCCATTTCGGCGATGCCCCACATGGTAAATACCCAGACGCAGACCCAAAATCCGTCGATGTGGATGCCTGTCCAGACGGATAGGCCGAAATACAGGCCGAACAGCCACACCAAAATCGGTACGATTCGGATGGTTTCGAGATAAAACCGTCCGATAAAGCGGATGAGCTGGTTGCGCGAACGTAAAACCAAGCCGAACAGCGTACCCAATACGCAGGAGGCGGCAACGGAGACCAGGGAAATCTGCGCCGTCAGCAACAAGCCTTCGCCCAAGCGTGCCGCGTTTTGTCCTTCAAACAGCCAGTCAAACACCATATTTTGCACTCCGTACGCGGTTTTCTGCCCAGCGCGCCAGAAGCGAAACGGGCAGAAGGATGATCAGGTAGCTGGCAAACAGCAGGAACAAGGCTTCGTTGGTTTTGTAGTCCATGCCGATGATGTCTTTGGTAACGAACAACAATTCTGCAATGCCGACCGCGCTGACGATAGATGTTTCTTTCATCAAAAACAATACGTTTGCGCCGATGGCGGGAACGGCGACCGCCCATGCCTGAGGCAATTCGACATAGCGGAACACTTGAAAGCGGCTCAAACCGATGGCCTTGCCCGCTTCGATCTGTCCTTTGGGGACGGCCAAAATACCGGCGCGGATGGCTTCCGCCATATAGCTTGCGCCCAAGAAAACCAGTGCGATCACGCCGCAGGTGAAACCGTCCCATTTAATGCCCATTTTCGGCAGGCCGTAATACAGGAAAAACAATTGGATCAGCAGGGGCGTATTGCGCGACAGCTCGATATAGGCGCGTGCCAATGCGTAGAAGGGGCGGATGCGGTATGCCGTAACCACGGCAACGGGCAGGCCGAACAGCAACGACAAAACGACGCCATATACCGACAATTCCAGCGTCAGCTTTGCCGCATCGACAAATTTAGGGATGGCATCGATCAGATAAGACCAGTTCATCAGAGTCAGACAATCAGCATGATAAAGGCAGTATTTTAACGGGTTTGTAAGAGAGTGTTAAATAATGGATAGGAATATCGATTGTGGATAAAACATAAAAAATGGAATAAGGCAAAGGCCGTCTGAAACGTTTCAGACGGCCTTAGAATGTCAAGGTTTCCGCGTCAGGCGGCAGCCGCTTTCCGTTCATGAATCAGTAAATTCAACAGGGCGGCCGTGCCTGCCAAGACTGCGTCGGCGTACCACATCCAGCCGTAATCGTTGAAGCGCGTGATGACGATGCCGCCGATGTACGAACCCAAAAAGCCGCCGATTTGGTGGCTCAACATGGTCAACCCGAAGAGGGTGGCCAAGTAGCGCGTACCGAAAAGTTTGCCGGTAATGGCGGCGGTGGGGGCGACGGTTGCCAGCCAAGTGAAACCGAGTCCGGCGGCGAAAAGATAGAAGTTCAAATCGGTTTTAGGGGCGGCCAGATAAATCAATATCATGGCGACACGCGAAGCATATAAACCGAAGAGGACGTATTTGCCCAAAAATCTGCCGGTACACCAGCCTGAAAAAATACAGCCAGCGATGTTTGCCAAACCAATAATGGCAATGGAGGTCGAAGCGACCGTAGCAGGGAGGCCGCAAAGTGAAATTTCGGTTGGCAGGTGGGTAACCAAAAAGGCGATGTGGAAACCGCAGGTAAAGAAACCCAAATGCAGCAAGATATAGCTGCGGTTGGCGAAAGCCTTACAGACGGCCTGCTTCAGGGTTTGGCCGCCGTCGTCGGTATGGACGGTATGAGAAGCATGTTTGCCGCCGGCCAGCCACCAAGAAATCGGCAAAATCAAGATGGCAATGACTGCCCAAACGTAAAATGTCCCCGTCCAGCCGACGTGGGGGAGGGCAATCAAACCTTGAACCAGCGGCGCGAACAAAAATTGCCCTGCGGACCCGCCTGCATTGACCAAGCCGGAAGCCAAGCCGCGCCGATGAGGCGGTGTTTTGGCGGCGACCTGTCCCATAATGATGGAAAATCCGCCCGAACCTGTACCGAATGCCAACAATAAACCGATACCCAGCATCAGCCCCCAATAAGTCGGCATTTGTGGCACCATCAGACAGGCGGCAATCAACAGAACCGTACCGCCGGCTAAAACCTTAAACGCGCCGAAACGGTCGGCCAACGCGCCGGACAAGGGTTGCGATATGCCCCACATCAATTGGAACACGGCAATAATCAGGCTGAACTGGGTCATGCTCAATTCGGTAGAGTTGACGACGGGCAGGACAAAAAGCCCTAAAGTCATCCTCATGCCGATGGTAATCAGCAGGATGGAGGCGGCAGCGGCAATCAGCAGCCACAAATTGGGTAATTTGGCAGAAGAATCGGTCATGATGTTTGTGTGTAAGGGGGCAGGAAATAAAAGCTATTCCTGCCACTATATTATTTATTTGATTTCTCGGCGAGCCGATATATAAACGCGCGATTCTAGCATTGGGCGGGAAACGGCATAAATAACCGTTGGTTCTTTGGATATGGTAAAAAGTGATATGGCTTGAGGATGAATTGAGGATGAATTGAGGATGAAGCGGTCAAATATTCTTCGTTTGGTACTGACGGAGCAAGCAAATTGCCGTTGAATTTTCGTTTGAGAAGAAAGGCCGTCTGAAAAGTTTCAGACGGCCTTTGTTTGACTGACTTACATCAGATGATTTCCAGAATGAAATACTGACGCAGTTTTTCGTACACATTATTTTGTACGTTGATACAACCATTGGTTATGATGCGGTCGGCCACATGAGGGGAGACGATGCGTTCCATGCGTCTTTCCTGTGGCTTGAGCGTCCATACCCTGTGTAACGCAAACAGAAAGTCATTTTCTTCTTTGAAGCCGATAACTTCGCCACCGTAACCCGGTTTGCTGGTCATCATCGGCGTCATATTGAATTTGCCTTTCGGCGTGGTCTTGCCAATCAATACCGGATGGCACTGACCGTCATCGGCAAAGCAAAGCTCCGCCTTAGCTGTATTGACCACAACTTTTTTGCGTTGGATATAGTCGTTGACAGCATCGGCAGAGGCCAAAGAATTCAGACCTGCTGCCAAGGCTATACCCAATAGGATCCGTTTCAAATTTGTCCTTATTGACGGATGCGTTTAGGAGCTTCTTTAATGATCTCGCGGATGATCACTTGAGGCTCTTGTTTAGGTGCTGGAGGAGGACATACGGCATCTTTAGGGAATACTGGATTCCAGAAGAAGCTGCGTGCAAATTTGTCTTTGTCGAAGATCACTTTGTATTGGCAAGTAGTGATGCCTTCAACGCCGGAAGTGTTTTCAGGGTCAACGCCTACGCCTGGGGTGTAGAAGTGGAACAGGTAGTCCCATTCACGAACGCCAACCATGCCTTCGTCGTAGTGAGGACGGCCGAGGATTTTATAGATGTCGTCTTTGGTCAGACCAGGACGCATTTGATCCAACTCGTCAAAAGTCGGGAATGTACCGCGGTCTTTGTTGAAGGTCAGGGAGTAAGGTTTAGGGAAGCGTGGCTCGTCGGTAGTGCCTTCAGGAGTGATTTTGCTCTTAGTAGCACAGGCGGCCAGCAGGCCGGTAGCCAGCAGGACGAAGCCCACTTTTGCGATTTTTTTCATTTGATAATCCTTTTATTGATTTTACCAGCCGAACTTTTCAGACGGCCTGTTAGTGCCGGCAGCGAGTTTGCCGGTTTACCCAAATAATGTTGTGCTTCTTAAAGATGTACCCGACGGTTTGACAAACAGAACATCGGCACATTCCGGCAGGGCATTGCGCCTCATCTCCGTTGTATCCGCCTGAATCGGCAGAACCGTTCAGACGGCCTGACTGACATTTATTGTCACTTTGTAACAATTTCACTGCGAGTAAGGCTTGGGGTTTAGAGATGTCCGGTTTTCGATAAATCAGGTTGTATTGCGTAATACCTTGTTATCTTTGTGCTTTAGTTCATTTTGGCATTTGCCGGAGATTAGGTACTTAATCTTTCGGGTGTTATCCCTGCAAATTGTATGCCAGTTTTCCTTTATACGCATAATCTGCGTATGCCAGAATGTTGGCTTTATACAACATTCATATTAACGAACCAGAAACGGATTGTACCTTTTCTCATGCCCGATGCTGGTCATACGGCCGTGTCCGGCTATAACTTGCGTGGTTTCGGGTAGGGTTAATAGTTTAGCGCAGATATTGTTTATGAGGTCATCATGATTGCCGCGCGGAAAATCTGTGCGACCAACGGTCTCATAAAATAAGACATCACCTGCGACTAAAAGACCGTTTTCAGCGTTGTAAAAAACGACTTGGCCGGGGGTGTGGCCGGGAATGTGGAGGACTTGGAAACTGTGGTTGCCGACCTTGAGCGTTTCCCCTTCTTCCAGCCAGCGTGTCGGCGTGAATGACGGAGAAACAGGGAAGCCGTATTGCGCCGTTGTTTGCGGAAGGGCTTGGAGCAGGAATTCGTCGTCTTTGTGCGGGCCGAGAACGGGTACGTCGCAGGTTTTCAAAAGTTCAACCACGCCGCCTGCGTGGTCAAGATGGCCGTG
>NZ_JBQCVF010000115.1:0-6501 GCF_051962515.1 Neisseria sp. P0009.S007
GGCCGTGAAATGGCCTTCAATCCTGAAAAAGATTTGGATATCCGCGGCGACAAAGTGTTGCCCAAACATCCGAACGGCCTGAACTTTATTGCCTACCATTCAGACGGCCAGAAGCTGAAAGAGCAGATCTATTATTCGGTCGGCGGCGGTTTTGTCGTTACAGACGAAGGGTTTGCACAAGAGGCGCAGGAAAATGCCGATGTGCCGTATCCATACAAAAACTGCGACGAGTTGTTGGCACAATGCCGTCTGAACCAGTTGAATATTTCCGAAGTTGTGTTGGCCAATGAAGCGGCGTTGGCAGGTTGCGATGAGGCGGAAGTGCGCCGCCGTGTGGCTGCCGTAGCCGATGTGATGGAAAACTGCATCAAGCGCGGCTTGGGTGCGGAAGGGCAGTTGCCGGGTGGCTTGAACGTTCGCCGCCGTGCGCCGCAGTTGGCAGCCAAACTCAAAGTCCTGCGCGAGAGCGAAATCGTCAATACCCAACTTTGGCCGATGGTGTACGCCATGGCGGTCAATGAAGAAAATGCCGCCGGCGGCCGTGTCGTAACCGCACCGACCAACGGCGCGGCAGGCATTATTCCTGCCGTTTTGCACTATTTCCGCAAATTTAATCCGCACGCCAACCAATCGCGTGTCGAAGATTTCCTTCTGACTGCCGGCGCCATCGGTATTTTGTATAAAACCAACGCGTCGATTTCCGGTGCGGACGTCGGCTGCCAAGGCGAAGTTGGCGTGGCATGTTCCATGGCGGCAGGCGCATACGCCGAAGTTATCGGCGGTACACCGAAACAAGTGGAAAACGCCGCCGAAATGGCCATGGAACACCACTTGGGCCTGACTTGCGACCCTGTCGGCGGCTTGGTGCAAATCCCCTGTATCGAGCGCAACGGCATCGCCGCCGAAAAAGCCCTCAAACTCGCCACCCTCGCGCTTTTGGAAGACGGCACAGACAAAAAAGTCTCACTTGATGAAGTGATTCAAACCATGCTGCAAACCGGCCGCGATATGAAGGCAACTTACAAAGAAACCTCACTCGCCGGTCTAGCAATTACCTTGCAGAAAAAAGCCATACCGGTATCCGTGCGCGTTGTGGAATGTTAGCAATAGGGTAAGGGATCGGCACGATAAAAAAAGGCCGTCTGAAAAACTTTCAGACGGCCTTTTTTGTATGGATCGAATAACTAACCGTTTTTTTGATAAGGGTTTTCTAGTCCGGCCATTAAGTCGCGGAAGTATTCGCGCAACTGTTTTTCGGAGCAACCCATCAGCAGCGCGTCTTCAAATGCGTCCTGCGCTATTTGGTACAGTTCGTTTAAGTTTTCGGTCATGACTTTGACTTTTTCGGTGCAGGAAACAATCTGACCGTCGTCGTCATACCATTTGGGCATTTGCGGCATCGCCATCGTGCACCTCAATTCAAGAAACGGGATGGGTCGTTTTTCTTCACGCGGCGGGCAAAGGCGTATTTTCCGTTCCAATATTTGTGGCCGAGGCTGGTAATTTCGATACGTTTGCCCGTTCTCGGCGCGTGAATGAAATTGTTGTTGCCGATGTAAAGGCCGACGTGGGAAATACGGCCGCGACCCATGGTGCGGAAAAAGACCATGTCGCCCGGCTGCAATTCCGAACGGTTCACGGCAACGCCCATTTGCGCCTGTTCGGCAGAGGTGCGCGGCAGGTTTACGCCCATGGCGCGTTTAAAGATGTGTTGCATGAAGCCGCTGCAGTCAAAGCCGGTAGAGGCTGATGTGCCGCCGTAGCGGTAGGCCACGCCAAGCAAGCCCATGGCGCTGCCGATTAACTCATCTGCATTGCCCGAAGGTGCGCGCGTATTGTTGCTTGCGGCAGGATAGGTATTGGTGGGATGGACAGGGGTTGCCTGACGCGTATTGCCGTAAACGTTGGCGTTGTCGTTGAATTGGTTTAAAACACGCTGACGGGTGGTAATCAGGTTTTCCAAATCATCGGCGTAAGAAAAATTGACGCTCGCAAGCATGGCGACCGAAGTCCAAACTGCTGCGAGCCGGAGTAAAAAATTCATTATAAAAACTTCCGTTTCAGAAGGCATTCCCTGCCGATTGCAGGCACATTGCCGGTTTCTGAGATGTTATCCCGTATCATTCTCTTGTTATCTGCTTGATTGTATTCAAAAACCGTCTTTTTGGCAAAAAAACTGCTGTTATTTTGCGTTAAACCCTTGTTTCCAAACAAACTAGAAAAACATCAAACGCGGTTTCGCTTGATTTATCCGCCGCTGCAACCATATAAGCGGCATTCATTGATTTATTTTCAGAGACTGACATGACACAAAATCACAGCGATATCCGTACACGCTTTATCTTCGACGATATGCCTATCCGCGGTATGCACATCCGCCTCGAAAAAGTTTGGCACCACATCGTCAACCAAAAACATTATCCTATCGCCATCCGTCGTGCATTGGGCGAATTGTTGGCCGCCGGTTCTTTATTGTCTGCCAACCTTAAAAACGAAGGTACGCTGATTGTTCAGGTTCAAGGTCAGGGCCGTCTGAAAATGTTGGTGGTGGAAGCGACTTCTGAAAATACTGTCCGTGCTACCGCGCGTTGGGACGAAACTGCTGAAATCCGTGATGATGAAAGCCTGACTGCGCTGTTAGGCGAAAACAGCGTGTTCGTTTTGACCCATCAGCCTAAAGATGCCGACCCTTGGCAAGGTGTTGTGCCGCTGGAAGGCGACAGCATTGCGCAAATGCTGGTCAACTATATGAAACGTTCCGAGCAGCTCGATACCTATATTACGCTTGCCGCCGACGACCAAGCCGCAGGTGCATTATTGCTGCAACGCCTGCCGGAAGAAGAATTGGATGATGCCGCATGGGAACATGTGACCACGCTTGCACAAACGCTTACTCCGCAAGAGTTGACTGGTTTGGATGCGCATCATGCCCTTTACCGCCTTTACCATGAAACCCCGCCCCGCGTTTTTGAACCGGAAGCCATTGAATTTGCCTGCACCTGCTCCCGCGGCAAAGTCAGCGATATGCTGTTGATGCTTGGCGGTCAGGAAGTAGGCGGCGTGGTGGCAGAACAAGGCAGCATTCAAATCGATTGCGATTTCTGCCATACCAAGTATGTGTTTGATGAAACCGATGTCAACGCTTTGTTTGGCGCGGATGTGGTGAATGCCGTACGCCAAGAAAATGAGCGTTTGCAGTAAGCAAGCGATAAAAGTTTCTTAAAGAAATTGGATAACTTAATAGAAGGGCAGGTGCAAAACCTGCCCTTTCTTTTTGGGAGAACTGAATATCATCAATAGAAAATGCCGTCTGAAAAAAGCGTGGCTGATTTCAGACGGCATGATTATTTTAAACGATGCGTTTAATGTTTCAAGATTATTTCCAAACCAACAAAGCGTGGTTGCGTTTGCCGCGGCGGACGATGGTGTATTTGCCGAAACGTTTGTGTTCGTCGGTCAGCATGTAGGCATCGTCAGGTTTTTCAGCGGCATGGTTCGGATTGTTGGCTTCGGCAGGTTTGCCGTTGAGCAAAACCGCTTTGCTGTTAACAAAGCCGCGCGCTTCTTTGTTGGAAGACGCCAAACCGGTTTTCACCAAAGTTTCCACCACGTTGAGGCTCTCGGAAACTTCAAAAGTCGGCAGGCCGTCGAGTGCCAGCTGCTCGAAGTCGCTTTCGGTGAGATGGCTTTGGTCTTCGGCAAACAGGCTTTCAGAAATGCGTTGGGCGGCGGCAAGGGCTTCTTCGCCGTGAATCAAGCGGGTCATTTCCTCTGCAAGAATGCGTTGCGCTTCAGGTTTGGTGCCGCTGGCTTTGTCTTTGGCTTCGATGGCGTCGATTTCTTCGATAGACAGGAAGGTAAAGTATTTCAGGAATTTATACACATCGGCATCGGCCACTTTCAGCCAGAATTGGTAGAACTGATACGGAGAAGTTTTCTTCGCGTTCAACCATACTGCGCCACCTTCGGTTTTGCCGAATTTGGTGCCATCTGATTTGGTTACCAAAGGCAGGGTCAGGCCGAATACTTGTTTTTGGTGCAGACGGCGGGTCAAGTCGATACCGGCAGTGATGTTGCCCCATTGGTCGGAACCGCCGATTTCCAAAACCGCGCCGTGGCGTTTGTTCAATTCGGCAAAGTCGTAGCCTTGCAGCAGGGAATAGGCGAATTCGGTGAAGGAAATACCCACATCGTCGCGCTCGATACGCTGTTTGACAGATTCCTTGTTCAGCATGGCGTTGACGGAGAAATGCTTGCCGATGTCGCGCAGGAAGTCGAGGCAGTTCATGCTGCCGAACCAGTCGGCATTATTGGCCATAATGGCCGCATTGTCGCCATCAAAGCTTAAGAAAGGGGTCAGTTGGTTGCGGATGCTTTCAACCCAACCGGCAACGGTTTCGGCAGAATTCAAGCTGCGTTCGGCGGCTTTAAAGCTTGGGTCGCCAATCATGCCGGTCGCGCCGCCCACCAAAGCAATCGGCGTATGGCCGGCTTGTTGGAAACGGCGCAATGCCAATACAGGCAGCAAGTGGCCGATGTGCAGGCTGTCTGCTGTCGGGTCAAAACCGCAATAGAGGGAAATTTTTTGTTCGTTCAACAAAGCGTCTAAGGCTTCGATGTCGGTAGTTTGGGCGATTAAGCCACGCGATTGTAGGTCTTGGATAACTGATTTCATTGAAACTTCCGTTGATTAAAATAGGCTAGATATTGATTTAGCAATTTCATGAATTTAATTATTTCTAAATTTTTGATCTTTTGAACATTATTTATACGGTCAAGTTATGTTTTTTATATAATTTAGCTACGGTCCATTTGTGAAAAATTGTTTCTATGTAATGAAGCTCAGTTAATGCTTGGAATCTTAAAAATCTTATTTTTATTTTGTCAGCTATTTTAGCAGCTTCTTCTAAATGTTTCGGATAGTTAGCGGGAAAATGCTCTCCTGATGGATAAAAACTTTCAGCTTTCTTATTGAAATACCACGCTGATTTTCCATTATCGTCATTGTATCTAGGCTCCCATTCCGGAACTTGTATGTAGCTTCTTAGGTTGATATATTCATTTATAATTTCTTTTAGTTCGGTATCGAAATAGCATGAAATATGACTGGAAAAGCGTGTGCATTGTTTTTTCTCGCTAATATCATTACTTAAAATATCTATATCTACAAAAAATTCACTAGAAACACAACGATGGGAATAAATACTTGAATCTAAGTATAAAATCCTATTTTCTCCAATTCGTTCAATTATTTTCCTAGCATTTTGAATATCTTGTTGAAGTTTGCTTTCAAATACTGGGCGAAGAACCGCAAATAATCCTGCTGACGAACCAATAAAATAAAATATATTTTTTACAATATCTATAAGATTGATATTAGACATTTTCCCTAAACTTTGAAGGAAGGTAGGCTAAGAAAAGCTTAGCCTACCAAATTTGATTTGCATTCTTTATGCTTTCAGACGACCTTACTTACACGTTAAACAAGAAGTGCATCACATCGCCGTCTTGTACGACGTATTCTTTGCCTTCCACACGCATTTTGCCTGCTTCTTTGGCTTTGGCTTCGCCGCCTAAAGCGATGAAGTCTTCGTAGGAGATAACTTGGGCACGGATGAAGCCGCGTTCAAAGTCGGTGTGAATTACGCCGGCGGCTTGTGGCGCAGTGTCGCCTTTGTGGATGGTCCAAGCGCGGACTTCTTTTACGCCGGCGGTAAAGTAGGTTTGCAGGCCTAAGAGGTCGTAGCCGGCACGAATCAGACGGTTCAGGCCCGGTTCTTCCAAGCCCATTTCGGCGAGGAATTCGGCTTTTTCATCGTCTTCCAATTCGGCGATTTCGCTTTCCATCGCGGCACATACGGCCACAACCGGCGCGTTTTCTTTTGCAGCCAATTCTTTCAGGCGGTCGAGGTGCGGGTTGTTTTCAAAACCGTCTTCGGAAACGTTGCCGACATACATGGCAGGTTTGGCAGTCAGCAAGAACAGTGGTTTGAGCATGGCGAGTTCTTCTGCGTCTAAGCCGAAGGAGCGTACAGGCTTGCCTTCGTCCAGATGAGGTAGCAGTTTTTTGCACAGATCGACCAGTTTTTGCGCGTCTTTGTCGCCTGAGCGTGCACGTTTTTCTTCGCGGACGATGGTTTTTTCGACGCTGGCTAAGTCAGCCAGTGCCAACTCGGTGCCGATGGTTTCGATGTCGGCAATCGGATCGACTTTGCCTGCGACATGGACGATGTTGTCGTCGTCAAAGCAACGCACGACGTTAACAATCGCGTCAGTTTCACGGATGTTGGCGAGGAACTGGTTGCCTAAGCCTTCGCCTTTGCTCGCACCTGCAACCAAACCGGCGATGTCGACAAATTCGACGATGGCGGGCTGCATTTTTTGCGGATTGACGATTTTTGCCAATTCGGCCATACGCGGATCAGGGACTTCAACGATGCCGACGTTGGGTTCGATGGTACAGAAAGGATAGTTTGCCGCTTCGATACCCGATTGGGTCAG
>NZ_JBQCVF010000116.1:0-4362 GCF_051962515.1 Neisseria sp. P0009.S007
TACCGGCGTCAGCACTGTATTGGCGCGTTTGCCGCTGACTGCGCCGCAAACTGAATCTGAGCCTAAAGCCGCAGCTCAACAAGCTGCGCCAGCTCCACAAGCGACTCCGGCTGAAACAGTGGCAAGCCAATCTACCGAACAGCAGCAAATCGAAGCAGCAGCGGCTAAAATTCAAGCGGCTGTGCAAGATGTGTTGAAAGATTAATAGTCAGTTTTAAATGATTGGTTAAAACAAGAAAAAAGGTTTTCAGACGGCCGTCTGAAAACCTTTTTTGTTTGCCTATCCGATTTTAAAACTTCACATTTACGCCACCGGTAAAGCTGCGGCCCATTTGCGGCGTATCAGAGAGGAAGCTGCTGTGGGCGTAAACGGATTGGTTGAGCAGGTTGTCGGCTTTGACGTACCAATTCCACTCGCCATAGCGCGTATTGCGGCGGTAGTTTGCGCCGAGGTTGAGCATATGGTGTCCGGGTGTGCGTGTTTCGTAGCGGGCGAGTTTGTTTTGATTGAACACGCGGTAGTAGTCCAAATTGGCATCGATACGGTCGGTCAGCGAGGCTTTCAGGTGGAAGCCGAGGCGCGCAGCCGGAACGCGAGGGGCGTTTTGGTCGTCCTGTGCGATGAAAGGACGGTTACCGTAAGCATCTTCCCTGCCGGGTAGGGAAGGCAGGTTTTTCAGACGGCCTCGTACATAGTCGCCGGAAACGCCGATGCGGTAGCGCGGTGTCGGTTTGAAGTAGATTTCGCCTTCCGCGCCGTAGAAGTCGGCGCCGGATTGGTTGTAGCGCACGAGTTTCATTTCGCTGTCGTCTTCGATGGATTTGGGGCCGCGTCCGTCGTTTAAGGTTTGGGCGTAAATGTAGTTGCCGAAGCGGTTGCGGTAGAGCGCCAGATTGTATTGCCAGCGGTCGCCTTCGTAGCCCAGCGCGATTTCGATGTTGTTGGAACGCTCTTTGTTGAGGTGTTTGTTGCCGACTTCAAAGGTGTTGGTGGCGACGTGTTTGCCGTGTGCGTACAGCTCTTGCGTTGACGGCAGGCGTTCCTGATGGGAGGTGGTCAGGCTGAGTTTGTGTTGTGGCGTGAAATACCAGTTTCCCGAAAGTGCGAACGAGCGGGCGGTTTGGCGGTGCGCGCCGAGGTCGGGCAGGGGCTGGTTGTAGTAGTTTTCCCGATCAATCAATGCTTTGTCGTACTGGATGGAAGCTTTTTGTTTTTCCACGCGTACGCCACCTTCTAGCGTGAAATTGTCCCAGTTTGCCTGTTCTACACCGAAAAAGCTGTAATGGCGCACATTGTTGTCAATCAACATCGGTTGTTGGACGGTTTCGGGAATGGCGGAAAGCGCGCTGGATTTTTGTCCCAAATATTGCACGCCCCAGCTGCCTTTCAGACGGCCTATGGGTTGGTGGCGCAACTCGATACGGGCGTTGTGTGTTTTGTTGTTGAAGAAGTTTTCTACTGCATCGCCTGCTTTTTCGTCGTGGTGGTAGTCATTGTGGTTTAGGTGTACGCGCAGGGCTTCAAAACCGGGGAATGGCTGCTTCCATTCGGCGCGGAGTTCGTAGCGTTTGTTGCGCAGGTCTATCCACGGTTTGCCGTTGTGGGCATGGGTGTGTGCATTATCGTCGTCGTGAAAGCCGCAGCTCAAGCCCGGATTATCGTAATCAACATCTTCTTCGGTCAATAGGTGCGGATAAAGCTGCAAATAGCGTTTGTTAATCAAACTTTTCTGCCAGATGATGTCGGCGTGGCAGTCGTCGTAGAGATGGCTGTGGGCAGGCAGGCCGTAGCGGTCGCGACGGTCGCTGTACGCCACGCCGAGGAACCCTTTATCGCCAACCCAAGACAGACCGATGCTGCCGGTTTTTGAATCGGCATGGCTATCGGGCAGTCGTTTCAGACGGCCTTCTTCTTTTTGATAGCGCGGTACGGCGTAATCGCCCGATTTGCGGTACAGCCCTTCGGTATGCAGCACGAAGTTTTTGTCCAATCCGACGTTGATGCCGCCGGACGTGAGTTTTTCCAGATTGCCGCTGCTCAAACGTAATCCGGCTTCGCCCGATACTCCGTTTTCAGGCATTTTTTCGGGGATTTTGCCATCGGCAACATCGACCAAACCGGCTACATTGCCCGAGCTGTACAAGAGCGTAACTGGGCCGCGCAGGATTTCGACCTGTTGCGACAAGGCGCTGTCCACCATCAAGGCATGGTCGGGAGAGAAATCCGCCATGTCGCCCGTTTCGCCGTGATGGTTCAATACTTTAATCCGTCTGCCTGTTTGACCGCGAATAACGGGAGCAGATGCGCCGCCGCCGTATTGCGAGGCATGAATGCCCGGTACGCCGTCTAAAGCATCGCCTAAGTTGACGGCTTTTTGGCGTAAGGTATCGCCGGAGATGATTTTGTCGGAGGCGGTCGAAGTATGCAGCAGCCCCGAAGTGGCGCGCGGACGGCTTTTGCCGACGACGGTAACCTCGTCCAAGTCAACCGACTGATCGGTTTCATGCGCTTGGGAGAGGATGGGGGTGCTGATTAAAAGAATAGATAAAACAATGGGTTTGAGTGTGGTTTGTGTCATTTTAGTTTCTCATCATATTTCGAAAGGCTGTTATTATATAACATTTCATTGTTTATATGATAAGATTTTTGAGAAAAAAAGGCCGTCTGAAAACGAAGCGTGGTTTTCAGACGGCCTTTAGCTTGTATCTAGGTTTAAATGAAAACGGAACAATCTCTCTACTGCCTGGTTTGGGCAAGGCAGAAAGTCATGGCAGATTGTTTGCTTTCATTGAAAGCATTACTTGGTTTCGGCGGCTTTAGCGCCGGCGGTCTCGGCAATCAAATCCAAGAATACCAACGGCTTTTTGCCGATATTTTTGAGCGCATGGGACTGGCCGGGGCGGGCGATGGTAATGTCGCCGGCGCCGACTTCGGTTTGTTTGCCTTCGCTGTCAGTAAACAGGCCTTTGCCGGATACGATGATGTAAACGTCTTCATTGCCGGTATGTTTGTGTTGGCCGATGGAAGCGCCCGGTGGTAATGTGAGCCAGCCGATTTCTTTGAATGCGTCTTGGTCGGCGGTTTGATGGCGCGTGAAGGCAAAGCTGCCGAGCAAGGGGCCTTGGCCTCCGGCTGCGTTTTCGCGGTTCCATTCAGCTAAGTCGACTTTTTTGTACACTTGGATGCTGCGGTCGGTGGGGGTGGTTTGTTCGGCAGCTTGAGCGTTTATGGATGTGCCGAGCAGAAGGACAACAGATAATGCGGCAAATAGTGGTTTCATGGTGGTTCTCCGTTTGTCAGGTTGAGTCAGATAATGCGGATTCCGTTTTCAGACGGCCTGCGGGGTTGAAATGTGTAACCTCGCAGGCTTCCCCCAAGATTTATTTCACATTGCGCAGATAGTTCAGCAATAAAGGAACAGGGCGGCCGGTCGCACCTTTTTCACCGCCGGATTTCCATGCGGTACCTGCGATGTCGAGATGTGCCCATGGATAGTCTTCGGTAAAGTAAGACAGGAATGTTGCGGCGGTAATCGTGCCTGCACCCGGCGTGCCGATGTTTGGAATGTCGGCAAAGTTGGATTTGAGTTGGTCTTTGTAGGTCTCAAAGAGCGGCAGTTGCCATGCTTTGTCGTCCACGTTGCGGGAAGCGGCCAGCAGACTATCGACCAAATCTTGATTGTTGCCCATCACGCCGCTGACGTCATGACCCAAGGCGATGATGCACGCGCCGGTCAGGGTGGCGACGTCGATAACGGCTTTGGGTTTGAATTGTTCGGCGTAAGTGAGCGCGTCGCACAAAATCAGACGGCCTTCGGCATCGGTGTTCAACACTTCGATGGTCAAGCCTTTCATGCTTTTCACGACGTCCCCCGGTTTGTTTGCCGCGCCGGAAGGCATGTTTTCGCAGGTGGCGACGACGGCAATCAGGTTGATCGGCAGTTGCAGTTTGACGGCGGCGCAGAAGGTACTGATGACGGTTGCCGCGCCACACATGTCGAACTTCATTTCGTCCATGTTCAGGCCGGGTTTGAGGGAAATGCCGCCGGTGTCGAAGGTAATGCCTTTGCCGACCAATACCACAGGCGCGGCTTCTTTGTCGGCCGCACCGAAATAGCTCAGTTCGACCAAATATGGATCTTCGACACTGCCTTTGGCGACAGACCAGAACGAACCCATGTTTTCTTTGATGTAGTCTTTTTCAATGATTTTAGCGTGTGCGCCCAGTTTTTCGGCTTCGGCTTTGGCAGTACGCGCGAGGAATTCAGGCGTACATTCGTTTGGTGCGGCATTGCCCAAGTCGCGGCAGAGGCTTTGTCCGTAAACTTGCGCTTCGGCAACGCGCAGGGCTTCTTTGACGGC
>NZ_JBQCVF010000116.1:4462-6420 GCF_051962515.1 Neisseria sp. P0009.S007
GCGGCATTGCCCAAGTCGCGGCAGAGGCTTTGTCCGTAAACTTGCGCTTCGGCAACGCGCAGGGCTTCTTTGACGGCGGCTTCGTGTACGCTGTGGAACACGGCTTCTGCAAATTTGGTCGGTTTGGCTTCTTTTTTATAGCGGTCGAAACGGTAGGCGGCATTGCCGAACGCAATCGCAAACGCTTCGGCAACAGCGGCGGCTTGCGCTTCTTCAAAGGCATAAACGTCCACATTGACCGTTTCTTGATTTTGCGCCCATTTGGCGGCTTCGGCTGCGGTTTTGTTCAATACGGCGCGGTCGGTTTTTTCGAGGCGGGAGACGGCAATGGCTTGCAAACCGTTGTCCGTCGGGATTTTGGTGTCGGCGAAATTTTGACCTTCTTCAAGGGAAGCGAAGAGGGCGAGGGCAGTCGGGTTGCTCAGTTGCGATGCTTCGGCGCAGACAAATAATTGCGCACCTGCCTGTTGAGCCTGCAAAGTTTCGGCTTTTGTGCTAAATTTCACGTTTATTCTCCTGATTGGAACGGTTGTCGGTTGTTCAGACGGCCTGTTGACCAACCGTCCGAACAGATGAAAATCATTGTACTCCATTTGTGTCATGCCGTCTGAAGCCTTATTAATAAATATAGGTTTCCCATAAACCGTATACCACGCTCAATCTTATGATTTACCAAAGAAACTTTATTAAAGAACTTTCCTTTACCGCCGTCGGCATCTTTGTCGTCCTCTTGGCGGTATTGGTGTCCACGCAGGCCATCAACCTGCTTGGCCGCGCAGCCGACGGGCGTGTCGCCATCGATGCCGTGTTGGCCTTAGTCGGCTTCTGGGTAATCGGCATGACACCGCTTTTGCTGGTGTTGACCGCATTTATCAGTACGTTGACCGTATTGACCCGCTACTGGCGCGACAGCGAGATGTCGGTTTGGCTTTCCTGCGGATTGGCATTGAAACAATGGATACGCCCGGTCATGCAGTTTGCCGTGCCGTTTGCCATTTTGATTGCCGTCATGCAGCTTTGGGTAATGCCGTGGGCAGAGTTGCGCAGCCGCGAATATGCCGAAATTTTGAAGCAGAAGCAGGAGTTGTCTTTGGTGGAAGCCGGCGAGTTCAATAACTTGGGCAAGCGCAACGGCAGGGTTTATTTTGTCGAAACCTTCGATACCGAATCCGGCATCATGAAAAACCTGTTCCTGCGCGAGCAGGATAAAAACGGCAACGACAACATCGTTTTTGCCAAAGAGGGCAATTTTTCGCTGACCGACAACAAACGTACGCTTGAATTGCGCGACGGCTACCGTTACAGCGGTACGCCTGGTAAAGCCGATTACAACCGCGTTTCTTTCCAACACCTCAGCCTGATTATCAGCACCACGCCCAAACTCATCGACCCTGTTTCACACCGCCGTACCATTCCGACCGCACAACTGATTGGCAGCAGCAACCCGCAACACCAAGCGGAACTGATGTGGCGTATTTCCTTGACCGTCAGCGTTTTGTTGTTGTGCCTGCTTGCCGTGCCGCTTTCCTATTTCAATCCGCGCAGCGGCCATACCTACAATATCCTGATTGCCATCGGTTTGTTTTTGGTTTACCAAAACGGGCTGACCTTCCTACGCAATGCTGTGGAAGACGGCAAAATCCATTTTTGGCTCGGACTGTTGCCTATGCACATCATCATGTTTGTGATTGCCGTCGTCCTGCTGCGTGTGCGCAGTATGCCTAGCCAACCCTTCTGGCAGGCGGTTGCCAAAAGTCTGACATTGAAAGGCGGAAAATGAACCTGATTTCACGTTACATCATCCGTCAAATGGCGGTTATGGCGGTTTACGCTCTCCTTGCCTTTCTCGCTTTGTACAGCTTTTTTGAAATCATCAACGAAGTCGGCGATCTTGGAAAAGGCAGCTATAACGGCGCAAAATTGGGGCAGTATGTTTTAATGCAGATGCCTGCGCGCGC
>NZ_JBQCVF010000117.1:0-6226 GCF_051962515.1 Neisseria sp. P0009.S007
CGCCAATTTGCGCTGTTTCCTTTACAGCCATTGGAATACGACACCGACTACCGTGCCGTGTTCGAATACCGTCAAAACGGAAAAGACAAAACGGCCGAATGGACATTCAGCACGCAAAAACCCGATTACCCTTACTTCATCGTCAAAGGCGGCGAAACGCTGGCCATCGAATCCGGACAAAAATATTTTATCCATTGGCAAGATTTTTGGTGCTTGAAACAATGCGAACGCTACAACTACCGCATGAACCGCGACACCCAAATCGACATTATCGAGCGGCAGGCCGGCGGCATCATTATCCGTGTCAACGGAAGCAAAGGCAGCAGCATCCGCTTAATGCCCGAAGGCGAAGACAGGCGTGCCATTACACTTTATTTATGGAAATAAAGCCGTTTTCAGACGGCATGAAGCACCAAAAAGCTGATAAAATACCGCCTCACCACCCTACGGCAAGCTATCCAATATGACCAAACATCCGCAAACAGCAGCCAATACCCGCTATGCCTTTGCCAGCATTGTCGCCATGTTGGCCGCGTTTTTACTGTTCGTGGCCGTGATGTTGCTGCCTTTGGGGCTGACGGCGGACACCCAAGTGAGCCTGATACGGTTTTCACTCTACGCAATCGTGTTATTTGCCGTACTTGGCGGTATTTTTTCTGTACGCGTTGCCTATTTGCGTAAAAAGAACGGAGCATGACATGACCCAAGCCGATAAAATCCCACAAGAAATCCGCCTCCAGCAAGAGCGGCGCGTACTAACTTTGGTCTATGTTGACGGTGCCAAGAGCCTTCCTGCCGAATACCTGCGCGTGTACTCGCCCAGCGCGGAAGTGCGCGGACACGGTCCAGGTCAAGATGTTTTGCAAACAGGCAAAGCCGAAGTCAGCATTACCGATTTAGACCCCGTCGGCCAATACGCCTTGAAAATTACTTTTTCAGACGGCCACGACAGCGGCCTTTACGACTGGGACTATCTCTACCGACTAGCGCACAATCAAGACTCGCTTTGGCAAGACTATCTCGACCGCCTCGAAAAAGCCGGCGCGTCCAGAACACCAAGTGCCGAAGATTTGAAACCCAAACACACGCATTCCTGCGGTAGCAGCGGTTGCGGCGGAAAGGCCGTCTGAAAAAAGGCGAGTCCGTAACATTGGACGAAGGCAGAATCATTGACGGCAAAGCGTTCCTCTCCCCACCAAAAAAAGGACGGGTAGTGGCTATCTTCGGCGATACCAAAGCCTGTCCGCAGGCAGTACGCGCCGCACAAAACGCAGACGTTTTGGCGCATGAAGCAACCTTTGCGGCAAACGATGAAGAGACAGCGGAACGAGTGTTCCAATCAACCGTATCCGATGCTGCCAAGCTGGCTTTGCAAGCCAATGTGAAACAACTCTACCTGACCCACATCAGCGCACGTCATACCGAAGAAGAGCAACGCCTGATGCTGGAGCAGCAGGCACAAACTATATTTCCCGCGTCGAAAGTGGTTGGCGATTTCGACGTATTCAATATCTGAATCCGTATTATTTTAAGAAGGCAGACACTATGAGCGACCACAAAACCCATTTCGGCTTCTCTACCGTTGATGAAGACGAAAAAGCAGGCAAAGTTGCCGAAGTCTTCCACTCCGTGGCAAAAAACTACGACATTATGAATGACGTAATGTCCGGCGGTCTGCACCGTGTTTGGAAACATTTCACCATCAATACCGCCCGCCTGAAAAAAGGCGACAAAGTATTGGACATCGCCGGCGGCACAGGCGATTTGTCCCGAGGCTGGGCAAAACGCGTGGGCAAAGAAGGCGAAGTTTGGCTGACAGACATCAATTCCTCCATGCTGACGGTCGGCCGCGACCGCCTGCTCAACGAAGGCATGATTCTGCCCGTATCGTTGGCAGACGCTGAAAAATTGCCATTCCCCGACAACTATTTCAATCTGGTTTCCGTCGCGTTCGGCCTGCGCAACATGACGCACAAAGATGCCGCGCTGAAAGAAATGTACCGAGTATTGAAACCGGGCGGCACCCTGCTGGTGTTGGAATTCTCCAAAGTGTACAAACCTTTGGAAGGCGTGTACGACCTCTACTCTTTCAAACTGTTGCCGATTATGGGCAAACTGATTGCCAAAGATGCCGACAGCTACCAATACCTCGCCGAGTCTATCCGTATGCACCCCGACCAAGAAACCTTAAAGCAAATGATGCTGGATGCAGGCTTTGACAGCGTGGATTACCACAACATGAGCGCAGGCATCGTTGCACTGCATAAAGGCGTGAAATTCTAAGACCGTCTGAAACAAACACAAAGGGCGTGATTGATATACACGCCCTTTGTTTTTAAACCTTACCCAAGCCAAGCTAATACAAACCAAAGGCCGTCTGAACAGCCGTAAAACGAAATCAAGGATTTCGGTTACACCATTCAGACGGCCTTAATACGTTTAAATCAGCTTATGTCCCTGCTTTCACGCTTTGCCATTGACGGACCATAAATTTCAATGCCGCCGGCTGGATAGGTACCATGATAAAGCTGTTTTTCAAATCCTCCTCGGTTGGGAAAATCGTATTGTCGTTTCTAAACTCTTCATCCATCAGCTCCTGAGCCGGTTTGCTGGATGGCGCATAAGTAACAAAATTGCCGTTTTTCGCCGCAACTTCAGGATCTAAGAAATCATTGATATACGCATGGGCATTGGCCACATGTTTAGCATCTTTCGGAATCACAAACGAGTCTACCCAAATTCCCACGCCCTCTTTCGGCATCATCACACGGATTTTTTCTTTGCCGCCTGCTTCTTCGGCACGGCGTTTGGCAATATTCAAATCGCCGCCGAAGCCAATCGTTACGCAAGTATCGCCGCGCGCCAAATCATCGATAAAACCGGACGAGGTAAAACGCTTGATGTACGGACGGTTTTTCTTCAAGACTTCTGTAGCCGCCTTAATATCCGCCGTTTCGCTGCTGTTTGGATTTTTACCCATATAGTTCAATACCATAGGATAAATCTCCGCTGCGCTGTCCAAATAGCTGATGCCGCATTGCTTGAGTTTGGACGTGTATTCGGGGTTAAACACCAAATCCCATTGATTGTCCGGCAGCTGATCCGTGCCCAAAGCCTTTTTCACACGCTCGGTATTGATAGCGAAGGTGTTAGTACCCCAATAAAACGGAACGGCATATTCGTGGTTCGGATCAACGCCTTCCATCAGTTTCATCAACTGAGGATTCAAGTTTTTATAGTTGGGAATCAGGGATTTGTCGATTTTCTGATACGCACCTGCCTTAATCTGCCTACCGACAAACGCATTGGAAGGACCTACGATGTCGTAACCCGACTTGCCGGTCAACACCTTGCTCTCCAGCGTTTCATCGCTGTCATATACATCGTAAGTTACTGCGATACCGTGTTTTTTCTCAAACGCGGCAACCGTCTCGGGATCAACATATTCCGACCAGTTGTAAATGCTCAATACCTTTTGATTATCGGTTTGAGCCGCCTTGTCGGCAGAAGTTTTGTCCGAGCCGCCGCAGCCGGCCAGTGCCAGCGCAGTCAGTACGATAAGGGGCAGATGTTTGGTCATTATCATTCCTTGCGTATCCGGTTGAAAATAGAGAGGCATTATAAAGCAGGCAAGCCCGAGCGGATAGGCTTCATTGTTAAAAGATATCGTCCCGCTTAAGGCCGTCTGAAAGACAGATTGCAATCAACTTAAAACCTTTCTGCCGATAGCTTGAAATATGGTTTTGCGGTAAGATAACGCCCATTCGTTTTTAATCGCAACGCGCCGTCCGGGCCGTCTGAAATCCTTGTAAAAAATTTATCGAGACATTATGAAAACCACCGAACTACGCCAAAAATTCCTGAAATTTTTCGAATCTAAAGGCCACACCATCGTCCGCTCCTCCTCGCTCGTGCCACACGACGACCCGACCCTGCTGTTTACCAACGCAGGCATGAACCAATTTAAAGACGTATTCCTCGGCTTTGACAAACGCCCCTACAACCGCGCCACTACCGCGCAAAAATGCGTACGCGCAGGCGGCAAACACAACGACTTGGAAAACGTCGGCTACACTGCCCGTCACCATACCTTCTTTGAAATGATGGGCAACTTCTCCTTCGGCGACTACTTCAAACGCGACGCGATCCACTTCGCTTGGGAATTCCTGACTTCCCCCGAATGGTTGAACATCCCTAAAGACAAACTGTTGGCGACCGTTTACGCAGAAGACGACGAAGCCTACAACATCTGGTTGAACGAAATCGGCATGCCTGCCGAGCGTATCGTCCGCATCGGCGACAACAAAGGCGCGAAATACGCGTCTGACAACTTCTGGCAAATGGGCGACACCGGCCCTTGCGGCCCTTGCTCCGAAATTTTCTACGACCACGGCGAAGAAATCTGGGGTGGCATTCCGGGCAGCCCTGAAGAAGACGGCGACCGCTGGATCGAAATTTGGAACTGCGTATTTATGCAGTTCAACCGCGACGAACAAGGCAATATGAATCCGCTGCCTAAACCATCCGTTGATACCGGCATGGGCTTGGAACGTATGGCCGCCGTCATGCAGCATGTCCACAGCAACTACGAAATCGACCTGTTCCAAGACCTGCTCAAAGCCGTTGCCCGCGAAACCGGCGCGCCGTTCAGCATGGAAGAACCAAGCCTGAAAGTCATCGCCGACCACATCCGCTCCTGCTCCTTCCTGATTGCAGACGGCGTGATGCCGTCCAACGAAGGCCGCGGCTATGTACTGCGTCGCATCGTCCGCCGCGCCGTACGCCACGGTTACAAACTCGGTCAGAAACAAGCGTTTTTCTACAAACTCGTGCCCGACTTGGTGAAAGTAATGGGTGATGCTTATCCTGAGTTGAAAGAGAAGCAGACGCAGATTATGGAAGCCCTGCGCGCGGAAGAGAGCCGTTTCGGCGAAACGCTGGAAAAAGGCATGGGCTTGTTCAATCAAGTGTTCAACGGCATGAAATTCTTGAAACTGGAAAGCCTGCTGCCGCAAGATGGTGCGGGCAAACCACTGGCATTGAAAACCGCAGAGGGTGTGGAATTCACCGCCGCCTCCCGTGCCGCTTCAGGCAAAAAGCAAATCGTTATCCGTCCCCAAGTTTCAGGTAGCCTGAACGAAGGCATGTATATCGATTTGCAGGCTGCTTTGGAAACCGCCCATATTCCCGACGCGGAAAAACCGTTTGCCGAAGCCTTAAATGCCTATTTGATGGACAACATCGCCAACAGCAAACTCGTTATCGGTGGTGAACACATCTTCAAACTCTACGACACCTACGGCTTCCCTTACGACCTGACTGCCGACATGGCGCGCGAATTGGGCATCGATTTGGATGAAGAAGGCTTCAACCGCGAAATGGATGCACAACGCGCACGCGCACGCGCCGCACAAAGCTTCAAAGCCAACGCCCAACTGCCTTACGAAGGTCAAGACACCGAGTTTAAAGGTTATAGCGAACGCCAAACCGAATCCAAAGTCCTCGCCCTCTACAAAGACGGCGAGCAAGTCAACGAATTGAACGAAGGCGACGAAGGTGCCATCGTTATCGACTTTACCCCGTTCTATGCAGAATCCGGCGGCCAAGTCGGCGACGTCGGCTATATCTTTGCAGGCGAAAACCGCTTTGAAGTACGCGATACCCAAAAAATCAAAGCGGCTGTATTCGGCCAATTCGGCGTACAAACTTCAGGCCGTCTGAAAGTCGGCGACAGCGTTACCGCCAAAGTGGATGACGAAATCCGCAATGCCAATATGCGCAACCACAGCGCGACCCACTTGATGCACAAAGCCCTGCGCGATGTATTGGGTGAACACGTTGAACAAAAAGGCTCTTTGGTTACCGCCGAATCCACCCGTTTCGACATTTCCCATCCTCAAGCGGTCACTGCCGAAGAAATCGCCGAAGTAGAACGCCGCGTCAACGAAGCCATTTTGGCCAACGTTGCCGTCAATGCCGCCATTATGAGCATGGAAGATGCCCAAAAAACCGGCGCCATGATGCTCTTCGGCGAAAAATACGGCGACGAAGTACGCGTACTGCAAATGGGCGGTTTCTCAACCGAATTGTGCGGCGGTACACACGTTTCACGCACCGGCGACATCGGCCTCTTCAAAATCATCAGCGAAGGCGGTATTGCCGCAGGCGTGCGCCGTATCGAAGCCATCACCGGCCTGAACGCACTCAAATGGGCGCAAGATCAAGA
>NZ_JBQCVF010000118.1:0-6214 GCF_051962515.1 Neisseria sp. P0009.S007
TTGACATGAAGTGTCTGACCGGTAATGTATTTTGCCTGATCAGAAGCCAAGAACAAGACTGCATCGGCAATATCTTGTGCTTCACCGAATTTGCCCAAAGAAGTTTGCGCTTCAAAGGTTTTGCGGGTTTCTTCCGGTAGGGCGCGGGTCATATCGGTGTCGATAAAGCCGGGGGCAACGCAGTTGACGGTAATGCCACGGCTGCCGACTTCACGCGCCATAGATTTGGAGAAGCCGATTAAGCCTGCTTTTGCGGCTGCATAGTTGGTTTGGCCGGCATTGCCCATCACGCCGACAACGGATGTGATGTTGATGATGTGGCCGGCACGCTGTTTCATCATGCCGCGCAATACGGCTTTAGAGGCGCGGAAGACAGATTTGAGGTTGACCTGCATGATGTCGTCCCACTCTTCCTCTTTCATGCGCATTAGGAGGTTGTCGCGGGTAATGCCGGCGTTGTTGACCAGAATATCCAGTTTGCCGAATTCTTTTTCGATGTCGGCAATTAGATTTTCGATGGTTTCAGGTTCGGCAGAATTTAATGCACGGCCTTCGCCACCCCATTGTGCCAAGCGTTCGCCGATTGCAACCGCGCCACTCTCACTAGTGGCAGTGCCGATAACTTTTGCACCGGCCGCAGCCAAAGTATCGGCAATTGCCGCACCAATACCGCGCGATGCGCCGGTTACCAAAGCGATTTTGCCGCTTAAATCTTGTGTACTCATGTTTTATTCCTTAATTGTGATTGGAAAAATGGTTTCAGACGGCCTTATTTACCTGGGGAGGGTGCTTGATACCGTCGTTTGTTGATTCTTCGTAATAAATATTCTCTGTAGTATGCCCATGCTTGCTTTTTTTGTCCTTGTTTCCAAAGCCGTTTGGCTGCTTGTCTAAATTTCCTTTTAGGATTTGGAAAGGGCAACCAAGTTGATAGAGGTTGTTCTAGATATCCGTTATTCCATGGGGAATTCTTAAAATATTGATCATATGCAGGGTGGAAGCCTAATTGATGCCACGGTTTGATATGACCAACAAAATGGACTAAGCGGATATTGTTGGGATTGTCGATTAATTCACTGTATTTTTGATGCCAATGTATCCAGTTAAAGTTTTCTGAAAGCCAGTGTACATGACCTATACAGGCTAAATTCAAAATATCTTGGTCTGGACAGGAGAGTTTAAAATTCTGTTTTTCTACGGCTTGCATTTTTTCAGACAAAATTTTATCTATTGCCATATCATTCCATTTGTCAATATTGAATAGAATGACCCCAGAGTTGAAATAAGGCTCAGTATCTGTAAAACCAAATTGATTGAGTTGTTTTATATATGCTCTGTATAAGATTGCATCAGGTACGGCAGCAATCAAAGAATTTGAAATGTCGATTTCAAATAAATCATCAATGTTGCCCAAGCACAGTACATCAGTATCTAAATAAAGCGCAGTATGAGCAATACCTTTTAATAAGCAAGGGATACTCATACGGTAATACATAGCGATAGTAAAATAATGGGTAGTCTGCAGGGTAGAAAAGTATTCTGTATTTAAATGGTAAACGCTTATTGCGTAGTTTTGATTTGATGTTTCAATTTGATCGAAAATATTAAAATCATAACCTTCTGAACCACTAACTAACAAATGAAAATGTATTGGATTGGTATTGTTTTGCAGCACAGAAAGTAACGCAGTGCCGATGTGTTTGATATAGTTTTGATCGGCTGCATAAACAATATGTCTCGGCTGTTCAATGAATTCTCGTTTGCGGATATGAGCAGTTTCTAATACTAATTTTTCTCTATCAAACATTTAAATTCTCCACAACGTCTCTATCGATTTCAGGCAATCCGATAGGGATATTCGGTTCAATATCAAATGCGCAGCTGATCCAGTTGCTGAAGCTGTATTTGTGCTTCAGGCCGGGGGCAAGCGGTACATACGGCAAGGTCAGGAAGGCTTTGAGTTCGTCAAGGTTGCTTCCATTCCAGTAGAACATATTGTTCGGGTGATAAAAATCGTAATGTACGATGGTCGGATTGGTCGTAATCAGTTTTTTGTCCAAACCAATCGCTTCGAAAATCCGCAAAGAGAGGCCGTAGTGCTTGCGGTTGAGGAAATCTACCAATACGGAGGATTTGGCCGCTTCTTCTAAGTTTTGACGATAGGAGAGGGCGTTTTCAAATGAGAAGAACTCGACCTCGGGAATGCCCAAAGCCGCTTTTTCTTCTTCAATTTTCTTACTGGCCAAGCGGAAATCTATTTCTAAACCGATTGAACGTGCAGCTTCGCAAAATGCACGGATGTCATTGTTGCGGTCGGCAGCGTACGAGCCGATAAACAAGATTTTGTTTTGCGGGTTTTCAGACGGCCTGAAGCTGTCAAAGTAGAAGCTGGTGGTTGGAAAGAGTTTTTCGGCGTATTCGGGGTGTTTGCCTTGGTCAAACGGATCGAAAAAGTAAAATTTGTCGAAAAATTCGATGTTGTCGAAGTCTTCTTTTAAGAAGGTCAGGGCTTCCCAGTTGTAGTACACCATCAATTTTGAATGCGCTCTGAGCTTGGCGATGAAGTCTTTCGGGTAGGCGCCTAGCCAAATCATGAAGCAATAATCCGCTTGTTCGGGATGTTCGCTTAACAGGGTATTGAGGCGTTCTTCTACGGCGCGGAACATGGTCCGTTTTTTGAAGTCTTTTTGTCCAAGAATATTTCGATACCAGATTTTTTTCAGCCGTTGAAATACATTTTTGTATTTGAACTCTTTTTCTTCATAGGTCAGGGACAGCACTTCAAATCCGCATTTCTCCAAGTTCTCAATAATGAGTTCGTGGATTTTGAAGAGTTCCGGCATGGCGAGAATGACTTTTTTCTTACTCATAATGTATTCGATGTAATATTTTGTCAGGCAGAAGTATCTGCCGTAGGCAATAGGGTTAATCAATGCCGAGCAGGCGGTTTAGCCATTGTGTAAACGAATAATAGGCTTTGATTTCAGGGTCAGGTTGCTGATACGGGCGCGCCAAGAATTCAGGCAATGCGTCTAAATTACCGCCGTCCCATACGAACACACGGTCCGGGTGGTATAGGTCGGTCTCCAAGATATGTTTGTTGGTGGTGATCAGTTTTTTATCGAAACGCAACGCATCGAAGATACGGAATGATAAGCCGTAATGTTCGAATTGTGCAAAATCGACAACCGCACCGCAACTTTGTACTTGGCTGAGGTTTTCTTCAAAGCTGAGGATGCTGCTGCGGTCAAGATAGCGGATGCCGTTGTGTCCGAAGGCTTTTTCAGCCCTATCGTCTTTACAGTAGATATGAAAATCCAAGGGTAGGTTGAGGCGTTCGGTTTCTTGGATAAAGCGTTTGGTTTGTTCTTCGCGTCTAAGTTCGTAGCCGCCTAAAAAGTAGAGTTTGTTGGTAGGTGCATATTCTGCCACGGGAAAGTCAAAGTAAAAATTGGTGGTGGCTTTGAAACGGCATTGTGGATATTTTTGAATATCGTCGGGATCGAAAACCCAGCATTGGTCAAAATAATCCAAATATTCAATAATATCTGGAAAACGACCTACGCCATCCCATTGATAATTCACACAAACATTGCTGTGTTCGCGGATGGTGGCGATGATTTCTTTGGGGTAAATATTGGCACGGATACAGAGCGCATAATCGGCTTTTTTACCATTTAACAAGGCCAGTTTTTGTTGAATGTCGTCGAGGTGGCGGCTGTATTTGAGGTATTTTTTATAGTTGCCGTCTTTGGTGATGTGTTTGTGGTAGAGATTTTTGAGTCTGCTGCCCAAGTTCGGATAATAGGAATCTCGGTCGTCATAGCACAGGTTAATGACATCAAAACCAAGAAAACGCAGATTTTTTTCGATACATTGATCCAGTCCGTACATGTAGGGAACGGCAAGAATAATGTTTTTTTTCATAATGTATTCGGATTGGAGTGAGCTGATTTTTCAGACGGCCTTGCCTGACAGGATAAGGCCGTCTGAAAACGTTTTAGTGGGCTTCGATAAATGCAGTCACTTGATCGGCATTGGTCAATGCGCTGCACGCGGCTTCTTTATTGATGCGTTTGGCGAGGCCTGCGAGGACTTTGCCGGGGCCGCATTCGGCGGATTCAGTGATGCCTTCGGAGACAAGTGCGTTGACGGTTTCTGTCCAGCGTACCGGGCTGTACAGTTGGCGTACCAAGGCATCTTTGATTTTGTCAGCATCATCATAAGAGGCAACATCGGCGTTATGAATGACGCGGATTTGCGGTTGTTTGATGGTGATGTCTTTCAGTGCTTCGGCAAGTTTTTCCGCTGCAGGCTTCATGAGGCTGCAATGTGAGGGAACGGAAACAGGCAGCGGCAGGGCGCGTTTGGCTCCGGCTTCTTTGGCGGCAGCCATGGCGCGTTCGACTGCGGCTGTATTGCCGGCAATCACGACTTGGCCTGGGGAGTTGAAGTTGACGGCTTCAACGACTTTGCCTTGTGCAGCTTCGGCACAAATGGCTTTTACTTGATCGTCTTCCAAACCCAAAATAGCGGCCATTGCGCCTACGCCTTGCGGTACGGCAGATTGCATAAGTTCGGCGCGCAGACGAACCAGTTTGACCGCGTCTGCGAAATCCAATGCGCCGGCAGCGACGAGGGCGGTGTATTCGCCGAGACTGTGGCCTGCAACGACGGAAGGGATTTTACCGCCGGCTTCCAAGTAGGCGCGGTAGGTGGCAACGCCGGCAGCCAGCATGATGGGCTGGGTGTTGACGGTTTGTCCGATTAATTCGGCATCTTCGCCGTTAATCATTGCCCACAGGTCTTGACCCAATACGGCGGAAGCTTCGTCAAATGTGGCTTTAACGATGGCTTGCTCGGCAAAGCCGTTCATCATGCCTAGGCTTTGTGAGCCTTGTCCGGGAAAGAAGAATGCGAAAGACATGGTAATTCCTTATTGGTTTGAATGTTTGAGGGTGTCCGCCAGCAGAAGGAGGGTGGCGACAGTATTGGTTGCGGCGGTCAGTCGGAAGGTGCGGACAAAACTGAGTTTGCTGGTTTTATGCCGGAATGCGAGGCTGCTGCAATAACCGCCCGGTCAGCCGCCAAGCAGATTGAGCAGGTGCAATTTTGCTTCGGGTATGCGTCTGCCGTGGTTGCGTGCGCGCTGTTTGTCTAGGTAGTAAAGCAGGAAAACGTATGCACTCAGTGCGAGATAGGCGATTGCCAGTTTGGGCAATATTATAGCCGTTATGCTTAAAAACAGGCTGCTGATGCAGAGTGCAAACGTTAGGGATTTCATGGGTTTTAGCAGAATAGGCTGTCTGAAAGGGATGTTCAGACGGCCCAACCGTTAGTATTTTACTAAGACCGCACCCCAGGCAAAACCGCCGCCGATGCCTTCGAGCAAGAGGTTTTGTCCGCGTTTGATTTGGCCGTTTTTAATACCGACATCCAGTGCCAGCGGAATAGAGGCAGCGGACGTGTTGCCGTGGTCTTGGACGGTCAGGATCACTTTGTCCATGCTCAAGCCCAAGTGTTTGGCGGTAGAGTCGATAATGCGCTTATTGGCTTGGTGCGGCACAAGCCAATCGATTTGATTGGTGGTATAACCGGCTTCTTCGATAACGTCATCTGCGATTTTGGACAGCATTTTGACGGCAAACTTGAATACGCCGGGGCCGTCCATGCTGATGTAGGGCGAACCGCAAATCTGGCCGTTGGCAATTTGTCCCGGGACGTTCAAAAGGTTGAGGTAGTTGCCGTCGGCTTTGAGTTTGCTATGGATAATGCCCGGTTCGTCAGATGCACTTAAGACAACCGCGCCCGCACCGTCACCAAAGAGGACGCAGGTGGTGCGGTCGTTCCAATCGACGATGCGGCTGAAGGTTTCAGCGCCGATAACCAAAGCGTTTTTCGCCATGCCACTTTTGATGTAGGCATTGGCAGTGGTCAGGGCATACATAAAACCGGCGCACACGGCTTGTACGTCAAAGGCAGGGCAGCCGTTGGCAATGCCCAATTTTTGCTGCACGATGGTTGCCGTAGAAGGGAACTGCATATCGGGGGTAGCTGTGGCGACGATAATCAGGTCGATATCGTCAGCCTGCAAACCGGCATCTGCCAAGGCGCGGCGCGCTGACTCGGCGGCCAAATCGCTGGTTTTTTCGCTGTCGTCTGCAATATGGCGAAATTTGATACCTGTACGCGTGGTAATCCACTCGTCGGAAGT
>NZ_JBQCVF010000119.1:0-6195 GCF_051962515.1 Neisseria sp. P0009.S007
GAATTTGCGATTTTGGCGATTTTGGCGGTTGCTGTTTTGGGCATGGGTCTGTATCCGCAAGCGTTTATCGAAGTGGTGCATCAAGCGGCAAACGATTTGATTGCCCATGTAGCACAAAGCAAGATTTGAGGTGTGTAAATGAACTGGTCTGATTTGAATTTAATGCCCGCCATGCCCGAAATCGTGCTGCTTGCGCTATTGGGTGTCGTATTGCTGGCAGACTTGTGGATTTGCGATAAAAGCCGCTATCTGACCCATCTGATGAGTTTGGGAACGGTCATCATCGTGGCCGTCACCCAATTGGCGGTATGGGAGCAGGGTAGTGTCGATGCCTTTCACGGTATGTATATTGCAGATGGCATGTCCCGTTTGGCAAAACTGGTGCTGTATGCGCTGACGTTTGGTCTGTTTATTTACAGTAAACCGTACAACCAAGACCGCCAAATCTTTAAAGGCGAGTTTTACACCCTGTCATTGTTTGCCCTGTTGGGTATGAGCGTCATGGTCAGCTCGGCACATTTCTTGACTGCGTATATCGGTTTGGAATTGTTGTCTTTGTCGCTGTACGCCATGATTGCCCTGCGCCGCGACTCCGGCCGCTCTGCCGAGGCCGCGCTGAAATACTTCGTATTGGGCGCGTTGGCCTCCGGTTTGCTGCTCTATGGTATTTCTATGGTTTACGGCGCCACCGGTTCCCTTGATTTTGCTTCCGTCTTGGCTTCTGCTTTCAATGAGCAGGCCAATGAATGGTTGTTGAAATTGGGTATGGTATTTATCGTAGTCGCCATTGCATTTAAATTGGGTGCGGTTCCATTCCATATGTGGGTACCCGATGTGTACGATGGTGCGCCGACCTCTGTTACCGCCTTTGTGGGTACGGCTCCGAAAATCGCCGCCGTTGTCTTTGCGTTCCGTATCCTTGTTACCGGTATGGGTACCATACATTCAGACTGGGCGCCGATGTTGGCCATTCTTGCCGTTGCTTCTTTGGTGGTCGGTAACCTTGCCGCCATCATGCAAACCAATATCAAACGTATGCTTGCCTATTCTACCGTATCGCACATGGGCTTTATCCTGTTGGCGTTTATGGCAGGCGCAGTCGGCTTTACTGCAGGTTTGTATTACGCCATTACCTATGCTTTGATGGCGGCAGTCAGCTTCGGTGTTTTGATGGTATTGTCCACCAAAGACATTGAATGTGAAAACATCAAAGACCTCGCAGGCCTTAACCAACGCCATGCATGGTTTGCCTTCCTGATGTTGCTGTCTATGTTCTCCATGGCGGGTATTCCGCCGCTGATGGGCTTCTACGCCAAATTCGGCGTGATTATGGCTCTCTTGAAACAAGGCCATGTTTGGTTGTCCGTATTTGCCGTCATCATGTCGCTGATTGGTGCGTTCTACTACCTGCGCGTGGTCAAAGTCATCTACTTCGATGCACCTGATCATGACCAGCCGGTCGGCAGCAACTATGCCGCCAAATTTGTCCTGACGGTCAATGCCTTCCTACTGCTCCTGTGGGGTATCATGCCGCAAACCGTTATCGACTGGTGTGCCAAAGCATTGATAAATACCCTGTAAGCTTCAAACAAAACCAACGGCGGCTGTTCCAAAGCCGCCGTTTTTGTTAGGATTCGCATTCGGATGAAATATACCCAAAGTTCAGACGGCCTCAAGCCTTTGAGCAATCATCAAGCGGGCATCATCAAGATATTGAATATTCCACGGATAATAATGGGCAAGAATGCCCATTTAACATGTTAAAATCACACACAGGCCGTCTGAAAACAGAAAGACCATCATGACCGCATCCATGTACATTCTTTTGTTGTTGGCACTTATCTTTGCCAACGCACCATTTATTACCACCAAATTCTTCGGCATCGTCGCCCTGAAACGCAAACATATCGGCCATCACTTGATCGAATTGCTGGCAGGTTTCCTTCTTACCGCGATCCTCGCCTATATCCTCGAATCGCGAGCTGGTGCCGTACATGCCCAAGATTGGGAGTTTTACGCGACCGTTGTCTGCCTCTACCTGATTTTTGCTTTCCCATGCTTTGTATGGCGTTACTTTTGGAATGAGAGAAATAGAGAGTAGGATTTGAATTAGGAAAAGGCCGTCTGAAAGATTTTCAGACGGCCTTTTTATATCAAGTAAGGATTGTTTTAGGGATGAGCTTTGGAACATTGACCTGGAGTTGCCATATTCAGTTTCATAATGGCAGCTTTGGCAACATCTTCAGAAATTTCAGTTACTGCCGGTATGGGTATTGGCTGTTTCTGGTAACAAGAAACCTTTGTTTTGCAAGTCACCTAAGCAATTAACAACAATATCTTTAGTTACAGAGATAAATGCCTGATCCAGATTACTATGGGGAGTCAGCTCTTTGGGTGTGGAGGTTAAACCAATAGTAGTCACAATAGCGTGATTAAATTCGGAACGGTTTAATTCTTTTTTGCCATCTGAGTAGCTACAGTAGAATTGATAGTAATCCTGAACTGTACTGCCTGCTAATCCGAAAGTCAGACCTGTTTTTATACCGTTACCTACTGCACCACCAATATTGGCGATATTGTTGGCATGGATTTTCAGGCTGTTTTGGGCTTGCGGGTCTACTGTTACAATCTTTGTTCCGTTTAGTGCAATTTTGGCAGCTTTTGTTAGAGCCGGATTTACTTTAGGGAAAGATTTACCATTACGCTCGAACTCTCCCTCTAAACGTATAGGATAAGGTTGATTTGGTACTTTCAAATCACTTTGTTTATATTTTTGATATTCGGTTGAAGTATAGGGATGTGGTACAACACAGGCAGAAAGCGCTAATGCTGAGCATAGGATGAGTAATTTGTTCATAGATATTCTCCAGTTAATTTGCATTTATCTGTTTGTTTTCAGGTGAATTAAATAACGTATTCGAATAAAACCAATTATAACGTAATACAGTTTTTATACAAATTTTGCAAACTAAATGTGAAAATTTGCATGGGAAGGCAGGTTGTTATATTGGATCTACCTTGCGAACTTCATTACTTTAGAGAGAAGGTTTCCGATAGTGATGGTAGATGTCGAGGGCAAGTTAACTTTAATTACCAAGAGTACAACTGTGAGCTTTTGAGTTATTAAGATTAGATTTCGATTGAAAATGATAGGGAGATTTCAGTTTGGGTCAGTTGGTAAATAAATTAAGCCAAAAGGCCGAGTTGATGTAGTTGCTTGAAACAATAAAGGTCGTCTGAAAGATTTTCAGACGGCCTTTATTTTGTTTGATGTTAAATATCGGTTAGAAAACAAGGCTGTTGGGGCGTAAAGCCTTGTCGTGGGGGCGGTTTAACGGTACTATTCTCGGTTAATTCTGTTTTATTCCTATGAAATTGAAAGTATTAAGATGATTAATGATATTCAAAAGACAGCTGAAGGCAAAATGCAGCGTTCTCTGGAAGTATTGAAAGACAATTTGGCTAAAGTACGTACCGGCCGTGCGCATACCGGCCTGCTCGACCAAGTGGAAGTGGAATACTGGGGCAGCATGGTACCTGTGAGCCAAGTGGCGAACGTGACGCTTTTGGATGCGCGTACGATCGGTGTGAAACCTTTCGAGAGCAATATGGCTTCAAAAGTTGAGAAAGCGATCCGTGATTCCAACTTGGGCCTGAACCCTGCTTCTGTCGGTGATTTGATCCGTGTTCCAATGCCTATGTTGACTGAGGAACGCCGTAAGGATCTGATCAAAGTGGTACGCAGCGAGGCAGAAGAGGGTCGTGTGTCTATCCGCAATGTGCGCCGTGATGCAAACGACCACATCAAAAAACTGTTGAAAGACAAAGAGATTTCTGAAGATGAAGCACGCCGTGGCGAGGAAGCGGTTCAGAAGTTGACCGACAAATACATTGCTGAGGCAGACAAGCTCTTGGCTGCCAAAGAAGAAGATTTGATGGCGATTTAATCCTGTGTGCAAACCGTTCAGACGGCCTTTGGACGGTTTGCTCCCTGAAAGGCAGACATGAAAAGCAGTACGCAGACGATTTTGGAACACTCTGCCATCCCCCGACATATTGCTGTGATTATGGACGGCAACGGACGTTGGGCAAAGAAGCGTTTTCTTCCCCGTGTGATGGGGCATAAGCGCGGCTTGGATGCGCTGGAGAACATGGTGAAGCATTGTGCTGAATTGGGTGTGCGGTATTTGACCGTGTTTGCTTTTTCGACTGAAAACTGGCGACGCCCCGAGGAAGAGGTTTCTTTTCTGATGGGGCTGTTTTTGCAGGCTTTGCAAAAGCAGGTGCGCCGTTTGCACGATAACAATATGCGCTTGAGAGTCATCGGCAGCCGTGAGCGGTTTAATGCTGAAATCCTGAAGGGGATTGAGGCGGCAGAAGCGTTGACGGCAAACAATACCGGTTTGACTTTGAGCATTGCCGCCGATTATGGCGGCCGCTGGGATATTTTGCATGCGGCAAATCAGTTGATTGCCGAGGGTGCAACTGAGATTACGGAAGAGGCGTTGTCGCGTTATTTGATGTTGGGCGATGCACCCGAGCCGGATTTGTTTATCCGAACCGGTGGCGAGACGCGCATCAGTAATTTCCTGCTGTGGCAGATGGCGTATGCGGAATTGTATTTTACGGATACGCTGTGGCCTGATTTTAATGAGAAATCGTTGAACGAGGCGATTGTTTCGTTCCAAAAACGGGAGCGCCGCTTCGGGCGGACTTCCGAACAGCTGCCGGTTGAGCAGCAACGGGGTTGAGAACTATGTTGAAACAACGAATTTTAACGGCGCTGTGGCTTTTGCCGCTGATGCTGGGTATGCTGTTTTATGCACCTATGTGGCTGTGGGCTGCGTTTTGCGGCCTGATTGCCATGCTGACTTTGTGGGAATATGCCCGCATGAGTGGCTTGGACAAGCTGAAAATCAACCATTATTTGGCTTCAACGCTGGTGTTCGGCGTGATTGCCTATGCCGGCGGTTGGCAGTTGCCTGATTTGGTTTGGTATGTCGTATTGGCGTTTTGGCTGATTGTCATGCCTTGGTGGCTGAAAGCAAAATGGAAGTTAAACGGCGGCTGGCAGGCTTACACAGTCGGTTGGTTGTTGGTGATGCCGTTTTGGTTCGCACTGGTTTACCTGCGCCCTCAGCCTGAAGACGCGCTGTCTTTATTGGCGATTATGGGTTTGGTGTGGGTGGCCGATATTGGTGCATATTTCTGCGGCAAATCGTTTGGCAAGCGCAAAATTGCGCCGACCATCAGTCCGGGTAAAAGCTGGGAGGGTGCGATCGGCGGCGCATTATGCGTTGCCGTGTACATGACCATCGTATGGAAAGCCGGTTGGCTGGCTTTTGAAGCCGGTTGGTTCAAAACGATTTTGATCGGCTTGATTCTGACCGTTGTCAGCGTGTGCGGCGATTTGCTGGAAAGCTGGCTCAAACGTGCGACCGGTATCAAAGACAGCAGTAATCTGCTGCCGGGACACGGCGGCGTGTTCGACCGTGTGGACAGCCTGATTGCCGTTATCAGCATTTATGCCACCTTTGTATATTTGTTTTAAACCGCCTGTCTCATATGGTTGGGGGAGCTGATTATGTCCGAACAAAAACAGATTTCATCTTTATCGATCTTGGGCGTATTGTTGGCACTCGGATTGATGGCTGCAGCGTTTATTTTGGGCGTGCAGTTTAAGAATCTGCGTCAGCCGGGGACGATTACCGTAAAAGGTTTGGCGGAGAAAAACTTCCAATCCGACAGCGCAACGTGGAATACGGGCGTGAACGCGCACGGCGAGAGCTATCAGGAAGTTTTGGATTTACTGACGGCAAGACGCAAGAAGCTGTCTAAGTTTTTGGGTGAGCAAGGCTTTACGGCGGCTGAAATGAAAGTGGGTCTGCCTGAAGTGTCGCGCGTCTTCAATGAAACCCGCGACGAATTAGGCAACGTAACCCGCACGCCCAACGGCTACGATGGCGACCTCAATATTGTGGTCAACACCAAAAAATTGGACAAAATCCAAGCCGCCCAGCGTGCCATTTTGAATTTCCGTGCGCAAAACGAATTTATCCGCTTCGACAATCCGCAATATTTGTTGGGCAATTTGGAAACCATCAAACGCGATTTGATTACGCAGGCGACTGAGGATGCGCAGAAACGCGCGGCCGAATTTGCCAAAACCGGCGGCGGCAAAGTGGGTGCCATGCG
>NZ_JBQCVF010000120.1:0-2664 GCF_051962515.1 Neisseria sp. P0009.S007
GCTCAGATTTCGGCAGCTGAAAAGGCTTTTTTTCGGCCTCAGCTTTCTGATGGTCGGAATGCAAATCCGTGTGTTCAATCTGACTTTGCGTATCGCAACCCGAAGCGGCCAACGGCGCAAATGCAAGCATGCGCAAAAGCGTCATGACAAAACCGGCATACTCGTCTGGAGCCAGCGGTAAATCCTGTTTACCATGAATAGCGCATTGATAATAAAGCTGAATCTGCTCGCCACTCAAAGCCTGACTTAATCGCTGCAAAGTTTCACGTTCAGGATCGTCATTTGCCAAGGCGGAAGGAATGGTTTGAATCAAAGCCAAACGTTGCAACAACATGGCCAATTCTGCCAACGCGCTGTCAAAACCAATCGCTCTGGCGGACATTTCCTGAGCCTTTTCCAGCAAGGCTTCCCCGTTTTGATTGATGATTCCTTCAAGCAATTCAAACAAGTATTGTTTATCGACCGCTCCGATCATCTGGCGGACATCTTGTTCGGCCACTTTACCCGAACCCATGGCAATCGCCTGATCTAAAAGGCTCAACGCATCGCGCATCGAGCCGGCGGCGGCACGGCCTAAAAGTTGCAAAGCCTGTGGCTGATAAGGAACGTTTTCACGATCCAAGACATGCGCCAAATGCTCGGCAACCTGCTGGGTTGTCATGTTGCGCAACACAAATTGCAAACAGCGGCTCAATACAGTAATGGGGACTTTATGCGGATCGGTGGTCGCCAAAATAAATTTAACGTGTTCAGGCGGTTCTTCCAAAGTCTTCAGCATGGCATTGAACGCGCTTTTGGAAAGCATATGCACTTCGTCGATGATATAGACTTTGTATTTACCCGCAGTCGGCGCGTATTGCGCGTTTTCCAACACTTCGCGGATATTGTCGATACCGGTATTCGATGCCGCGTCGATTTCCAATAGATCCACATAACGGCCGCTGTCGATTTGCGTACAGCTTTCACACTGACCGCACGGCTCACCATGCACGGCATTTTCGCAGTTCAGGCTCTTGGCCAAAATCCTGGCAATCGTGGTCTTACCCACACCGCGTGTCCCTGTCAGCAGATAGGCATGGTGCAGACGGCCTTCGTCCAGCGCGTTACGCAGGGCTTTGACGACGTGTTCCTGACCGACCAAATCGGCAAAGGTTTTCGGACGCCATTTTCGTGCAAGAACTTGATAAGCCATGTTGTTTCTCTACGGGAAATAAATCGGAAGGCCGTCTGAAAAGAATTCTCCGCTTTTCAGACGGCCTCAGAAAATGGCATATATTCTAGCATTTTTTTGATTTTTATTAAGGATTTTCTATCAAACCGACAGCGACAGCATGTCATTGCAATGTTAGAATGCTACATAAATGATAAGTAATTTGAAGTTTGAAACATCATGTCCGAAATCATACTACGCAACCAATCAGCCACTATGCAAGTAAATACAATGGGCGGATATATTGATTCCCTGATTCTAAAAGGATGGGAAGTCTTATTTCCGAAAACCAGCGTTCAAGTAGGCGATGACACAAAATTACGCGGCGGCATGCACGTCTGCCTACCTCAATTCGGACCTGACAGCAAAAATCATCTGGCCCAACATGGTTTCGGCAGAACTTCAGACTGGGAAATCCGCCATCAAAATGAATCAGATATCGGCTTAAAATTAATCAGCACAGAAAAAGGCTATGAACACGTCGAATGGTTGCTCGATTACAGTCTGCCTAACGAAAATGAAGCCATCGCCATCCTAACTGTCTGCAATTACGGCGAATCACCCATCCGCACGTCCCCAGGATTCCACCCCTACTTTACCGCCGCCGGCACACAATTTGATTTCAACGGCGCCCCATACGATGCCGACTATATCTCCCATACCGAATTTGTTTCCTCCGACCAGGATGCACACGTTGCATTTGACGGCTTGAAACTGGATATCCGTACCCACAATCTGCCTGTGTATGCCCTTTGGAGCGATCGAAACGGTCAATATACTTGTGCAGAGCCAACCGCAGAAGGCAATGCGTTTTTATCCCCTGCCCGAGGAGGACAGTTTGTTTCAGGACACAGCAAAAAACGTTACGCCATGAAAATCAGACTGATAGCTTAACCCCCTTTACAAATCCTCGATATTTAAAAACCACCCCAAAGGGTGGTTTTCTTATGGCTTACAGGCCATTGTTATTGATTGCATTCGCAATATCGCGTACCGCTGTTACATACATACGGCTGTGGTTGTATTGCCATACCGTGTAGAAGTTATTCAGACCCAAATAGTATTCAAATACGCCCGGGCTGGTCTCCAAAGCATACAGCACAGCTTTTTCATTATCGGCAATAGCAGCTTGAGGCACGACACCCAAAGCTTTGAAATCTGCGACAGTGCGCGTCAAGGCAGTTTTCTCATCGATAATCGCCTGCAAGTGCGGAGTAATTGTCAGACTTACCGGCACAACCATCTTACCGCCGGTCTGCCAGCCATGCTGTTTCATATAATTGGCGACAGAAGCCGCCACATCGCCAACATTATTCCAAATATCGCGATGACCATCACCATCATAGTCCACCGCCCATTTACGGTAGCTTGAAGGCATAAATTGCGGCATGCCCATCGCGCCGGCATAGCTGCCTTTGAAGTCAAAGATATTTTCTTTTTCTTCTTTTGCCATC
>NZ_JBQCVF010000120.1:2764-6022 GCF_051962515.1 Neisseria sp. P0009.S007
ACAAACTCAAAAATATAGACAAATCGATATTTACTTACTTCGACTCAAGCACATAAACAAGGCCGTCTGAAATCCAAGGAAACCCTTGATTTTCAGACGGCCTTGAATGAATCAATTACTCAGCGGCTGCAACAACAGCAACGGTAATTTTAGCAACAGCGTCAGTGTGCAGAGCCACTTCAACTTCGTATTCGCCAACAGCTTTCAATGGGCCGTTAGGCAGACGTACGTTTGCTTTAGCAGCTTGGATACCGGCAGCAACAATCGCTTCAGCGATGTCGGCATTGGTAACAGAACCGAACAGACGACCATCAACACCGGCTTTTTGAGCAACAGTAATGGTTTGGCCTTCCAGTTTTTCTTGACGGGCTTTAGCATCAGCCAAGATTTCAGCTTGTTTGGCTTCCAATTCAGCGCGGCGTGCTTCGAATTCTTTCATGTTGGCTTCGGTTGCACGTTTTGCTTTACCGGCAGGGATCAGGAAGTTGCGCGCGTAACCGTTTTTAACGGTAACGATGTCACCCAAGTTACCCAGACCGCCGATTTTTTCTAACAGAATAATTTGCATGATTTAAACTCCAAAATTATTTGTGTTGATCGGTGTAAGGCAACAGAGCCAGGAAACGGGCACGTTTCACAGCAGTAGCCAACTGACGTTGGTAGTGTGCTTTAGTACCAGTAATGCGGGCAGGGATGATTTTGCCGTTTTCAGAGATGAAGTCTTTCAACAAATCAACTTGTTTGTAATCAACTTCTTGGATTTTTTCAGCCGTAAAGCGGCAGAATTTTCTACGTTTGAATGATTGACGAGCCATTGTCGTTTAACCTTTATATTCTTTAATGTTCTGTATGCGTAGTACCGGCTTGGGGAAGCGTTGGCTGCGTTGCGCCAAAAAACCTTCCGACTCGATGATAGCATCTTGCCGATACTGCCATTCCTCAGCCTGCTTACCTAAAATCCGCGCGGGAATCTCAAACTTGACCAGACATTTCTGTCCGTTTTCTTCCTGCCAAGACTCATGTTGCAACACAACATCTAAAACAGGAATCCCTGCCGGCGTATATCTCAAAGGCTGAATCTGCAAGATACGGGCGGTAAGCTTAATCAGATTGTTCAATCTTATTCGGCTGCTGCAACTTCTTCAGCCGCACCGTTCAGCAAGTTTTTTGCTTTTTCGCCGCCCAGCATTGGGGAAGCTTCAGTTACAGCGTGTTTTGTTTTGATGGTCAGGTGACGCAGTACGGCATCATTGAAGCGGAAAGCAGTTTCCAACTCTTCAACCACTTCAGGAGTAGTTTCGATATTCATCAAAACATAGTGTGCTTTGTGGATTTTGTTGATTGGGTAAGCCAATTGACGACGGCCCCAGTCTTCCAAACGGTGAATTTTACCGTTGGCTTCAGTAATCATGGTTTTGTAACGCTCAACCATAGCAGGCACTTGCTCGCTTTGATCAGGATGAACGATAAACACGATCTCGTAATGACGCATGTTATCTCCTTATGGATGATTAAAAACAGCCTTTCACCATGCGAAGTAAAAGGCAAGGCAAAGAGGTCGAATTTTATCCGCATTTCTTAAAAAATACAAGTCCGGATTCAAAATCCACTTTCTTTTCAATCAAAAAACAACATTAGGCCTTATGGTTATTTCCTAGCAATCCACTCAACTATCTGCCAAAAATCTGCTAAAATCTGCCCCATCCTAATAAATACAGCATCAGAAGGCACACAATCATGGCTCTTTTGCAGATTTCCGAACCCGGCATGTCCGCCGCCCCCCATCAACACCGCCTCGCCGTAGGCATTGATTTAGGCACAACCAACAGCTTGGTGGCTACCGTACGCAGCGGCAGCGCAGTCTGCCTGCCCGATTCAGACGGCCGCACCACCCTACCTTCAGTTGTCCGTTATTTGGATGGCGAAGTTGAAGTCGGCAAAAACGCCCTTTCTGCCCAAAAAACCGATCCGCTAAATACAGTCAGCTCCGCCAAACGCCTGATCGGCCGTACCCTTACCGACCTCGCACAAGAGGCGCAATACCTGCCCTATCGATTTACACCCAATGAGCGCGTGGTCGAGTTAAACACCCGTCAAGGTGCAAAAACGCCTATCGAAGTATCTGCAGAAATCCTCAAAGCCCTCAAATTGCGCGCCGAAGAAACATTAGGCGGAGATTTGGTTGGTGCTGTCATTACCGTACCTGCCTATTTTGATGATGCCCAACGTCAAGCCACCAAAGATGCCGCACGTTTGGCAGGCTTGAATGTCTTGCGCCTCCTCAACGAGCCGACTGCCGCCGCAATCGCCTACGGACTGGACAACGCCTCAGAAGGCACGTTTGTCGTTTATGACTTGGGTGGCGGCACATTCGACGTATCCGTATTGCAACTGACTAAAGGCCTGTTTGAAGTTAAAGCCACCGGCGGCAACAGCGCATTGGGCGGCGACGACTTCGATCATCGTTTGTTCTGCTACTTGCTCGAACAAAACGACCTTTCCAAACTCAACGAACAAGACAGCCAACTTCTGCTTTCCCTTGTCCGTACTGCCAAAGAAAAACTGACCACTCAAACCGAAGCCGTCATCGAGACCACGCTTTCAGACGGCCATAAAATTCATACCGTCATTACCCGCCAAGAGTTTCACAATCTGACCCAAAATCTGGTACAAAAAACCATCGAGCCCGTCAAACAGGCTTTGAAAGACGCAGGCGTGACCAAGGCAGATGTCAAAGGCGTGATTATGGTTGGCGGCTCTACCCGTATGCTGCACGTTCAACAAGCAGTTGCCACCTTCTTCGGACAAACCCCACTGAACAACCTCAATCCTGACGAAGTGGTCGCACTCGGTGCCGCCATACAGGCAAACGTCCTTGCAGGCAACAAAACCGACGGCGAATGGCTGCTGCTGGACGTTACCCCCTTATCGCTTGGTCTGGAAACCTACGGCGGCCTTGCCGAAAAAATCATCCCGCGCAACTCCACCATTCCTACCGCGCGCGCGCAGGACTTCACCACTTTCAAAGACGGTCAAACCGCCATGACAATACACGTCGTACAAGGCGAGCGCGAACTCGTTTCCGACTGCCGCAGCCTTGCCAAATTTACCCTGCGCGGCATTCCGCCCATGGCAGCAGGCGCAGCACGTATCCGCGTGACCTTCCAAGTTGATGCCGACGGTTTACTGTCCGTTTCCGCACAAGAACAAAGCACCGGTGTACAGGCACAAATCGAAGTCAAACCTTCCTACGGCTTG
>NZ_JBQCVF010000121.1:0-5979 GCF_051962515.1 Neisseria sp. P0009.S007
TTTCGCCTTAGCCGGGCCGATACCCGGCAATGCCTCCAGTTCGGCAGAAGAGGCCGTATTGACGTTCACGGCAGCCAAAGAGAATGCCGTACACACGGCGGCAAAGACACCAAATAAAAATTTCTTCATCAGGGTTTTCCTATAACGTGTTGGATTGAATCAACCGGGCCGTCTGCAGGACGGTTTTCCCCACCCCGCCGACACTGCCACACGACAGTAGAACACGGCCCTATTCCATATAAATGCATACGACATAATAACGCAAATACCGTTCGATTTCAAATATTCTAAACAGTTAACCGTAACTTTCGGCACTTTATGTTCAAGAATAACAACATAGTTATCATCCTTTAATTTAAACAACAAGAATGCACGAGTCATCAAACCGACAGAACCGACAGGCATGTAAAAAGCCCCCGACATCAGTCGGGGGCTTCGGAATGGGTGTTTGGCGGTGACCTACTTTCACATGGAAGAACCACACTATCATCGGCGCTGAGTCGTTTCACGGTCCTGTTCGGGATGGGAAGGCGTGGGACCAACTCGCTATGGCCGCCAAACTTAAACTGTTACAAATCGGTAAAGCCTTAATCAATATATTTGGTGATGACTGAATCAGTCAGTAAGCTTTTATCTCTTGAAGTTCTTCAAATGATAGAGTCAAGCCTCACGAGCAATTAGTATGGGTTAGCTTCACGCGTTACCGCGCTTCCACACCCCACCTATCAACGTCCTGGTCTCGAACGACTCTTTAGTGTGGTTAAACCACAAGGGAAGTCTCATCTTCAGGCGAGTTTCGCGCTTAGATGCTTTCAGCGCTTATCTCTTCCGAACTTAGCTACCCGGCTATGCAACTGGCGTTACAACCGGTACACCAGAGGTTCGTCCACTCCGGTCCTCTCGTACTAGGAGCAGCCCCCGTCAAACTTCCAACGCCCACTGCAGATAGGGACCAAACTGTCTCACGACGTTTTAAACCCAGCTCACGTACCACTTTAAATGGCGAACAGCCATACCCTTGGGACCGACTACAGCCCCAGGATGTGATGAGCCGACATCGAGGTGCCAAACTCCGCCGTCGATATGAACTCTTGGGCGGAATCAGCCTGTTATCCCCGGAGTACCTTTTATCCGTTGAGCGATGGCCCTTCCATACAGAACCACCGGATCACTATGTCCTGCTTTCGCACCTGCTCGACTTGTCGGTCTCGCAGTTAAGCTACCTTTTGCCATTGCACTATCAGTCCGATTTCCGACCGGACCTAGGTAACCTTCGAACTCCTCCGTTACTCTTTGGGAGGAGACCGCCCCAGTCAAACTGCCTACCATGCACGGTCCCCGACCCGGATTACGGGTCTGGGTTAGAACCTCAAAGACACCAGGGTGGTATTTCAAGGACGGCTCCACAGAGACTGGCGTCTCTGCTTCAAAGCCTCCCACCTATCCTACACAAGTGACTTCAAAGTCCAATGCAAAGCTACAGTAAAGGTTCACGGGGTCTTTCCGTCTAGCAGCGGGTAGATTGCATCTTCACAACCACTTCAACTTCGCTGAGTCTCGGGAGGAGACAGTGTGGCCATCGTTACGCCATTCGTGCGGGTCGGAACTTACCCGACAAGGAATTTCGCTACCTTAGGACCGTTATAGTTACGGCCGCCGTTTACTGGGGCTTCGATCCGATGCTTGCACATCTTCAATTAACCTTCCAGCACCGGGCAGGCGTCACACCCTATACGTCCACTTTCGTGTTAGCAGAGTGCTGTGTTTTTAATAAACAGTCGCAGCCACCTATTCTCTGCGACCCTCCAGGGCTTACGGAGCAAGTCCTTAACCTTAGAGGGCATACCTTCTCCCGAAGTTACGGTATCAATTTGCCGAGTTCCTTCTCCCGAGTTCTCTCAAGCGCCTTAGAATTCTCATCCTGCCCACCTGTGTCGGTTTGCGGTACGGTTCGATTCAAACTGAAGCTTAGTGGCTTTTCCTGGAAGCGTGGTATCGGTTACTTCATGTCCGTAGACACTCGTCGTCACTTCTCGGTGTTAAGAAGACCCGGATTTGCCTAAGTCTTCCACCTACCGGCTTAAACAAGCTATTCCAACAGCTTGCTAACCTAACCTTCTCCGTCCCCACATCGCATTTGAATCAAGTACAGGAATATTAACCTGTTTCCCATCGACTACGCATTTCTGCCTCGCCTTAGGGGCCGACTCACCCTACGCCGATGAACGTTGCGTAGGAAACCTTGGGCTTTCGGCGAGCGGGCTTTTCACCCGCTTTATCGCTACTCATGTCAACATTCGCACTTCTGATACCTCCAGCACACTTTACAATGCACCTTCATTGGCCTACAGAACGCTCCCCTACCATGCCAGTAAACTGGCATCCGCAGCTTCGGTTATAGATTTGAGCCCCGTTACATCTTCCGCGCAGGACGACTCGACCAGTGAGCTATTACGCTTTCTTTAAATGATGGCTGCTTCTAAGCCAACATCCTGGCTGTCTGGGCCTTCCCACTTCGTTTACCACTTAATCTATCATTTGGGACCTTAGCTGGCGGTCTGGGTTGTTTCCCTCTTGACAACGGACGTTAGCACCCGCTGTCTGTCTCCCGAGGAACCACTTGATGGTATTCTTAGTTTGCCATGGGTTGGTAAGTTGCAATAACCCCCTAGCCATAACAGTGCTTTACCCCCATCAGTGTCTTGCTCGAGGCACTACCTAAATAGTTTTCGGGGAGAACCAGCTATCTCCGAGTTTGTTTAGCCTTTCACCCCTATCCACAGCTCATCCCCGCATTTTGCAACATGCGTGGGTTCGGTCCTCCAGTACCTGTTACGGCACCTTCAACCTGGCCATGGATAGATCACTCGGTTTCGGGTCTACACCCAGCAACTGTTCGCCCTATTAAGACTCGGTTTCCCTACGCCTCCCCTATTCGGTTAAGCTCGCTACTGAATGTAAGTCGTTGACCCATTATACAAAAGGTACGCAGTCACACCACAAGGGTGCTCCCACTGTTTGTATGCATCAGGTTTCAGGTTCTATTTCACTCCCCTCCCGGGGTTCTTTTCGCCTTTCCCTCACGGTACTGGTTCACTATCGGTCGATGATGAGTATTTAGCCTTGGAGGATGGTCCCCCCATATTCAGACAGGATTTCACGTGTCCCGCCCTACTTTTCGTACGCTTAGTACCACTATTGAGATTTCGAATACGGGACTATCACCCACTATGGTCAAGCTTCCCAGCTTGTTCTTCTATCTCGACAGTTATCACGTACAGGCTCCTCCGCGTTCGCTCGCCACTACTTGCGGAATCTCGGTTGATTTCTTTTCCTCCGGGTACTTAGATGGTTCAGTTCTCCGGGTTCGCTTCGCTTATCCTATGTATTCAGATAAGGATACCTCCTAAGAGGTGGGTTTCCCCATTCGGACACCGCGGGATCATAGCTTTATTGCCAGCTCCCCCACGCTTTTCGCAGGCTTACACGTCCTTCGTCGCCTATCATCGCCAAGGCATCCACCTGATGCACTTATTCACTTGACTCTATCATTTCAAGAACCTCTTTGACTTCGTTTGCCTACCCGTTGACTAGGGAAGCAAACTTGAAATTCCTACTTTGATAAAGCTTACTGCTTTGTTGTGTCTTAATCCTGCCTTTTGTGTTTCAGGATTAAGTCGATACAATCATCACCCAAATACTGTGTTTGTTTCCTTTTCTCTTGCAAGAGATTTTTCATCCTTTGCAAAGAACAAAAAATTAAAACAAACTCATTGTCTTTGTTTGTTGATTTCGGCTTTCCAATTTGTTAAAGATCGATGCGTCAATATTTCACTTCGCAAATCAAAATAAGCTGCTAAGTATAGCAGGCTTCCTTTGATTTGTAAAGTTCTTGGTGGAGGCAAACGGGATCGAACCGATGACCCCCTGCTTGCAAAGCAGGTGCTCTACCAACTGAGCTATGCCCCCGTTCTTGGTGGGTCTGGGAGGACTTGAACCTCCGACCCCACGCTTATCAAGCGTGTGCTCTAACCAGCTGAGCTACAAACCCGGATTCTCTTCTTAAGCGAATCTTGTCTTCACTCAAGCTTTTCTCTTCCGCATCTTTTACAGTTTACCGATAAGTGTGAATGCATCAGGCCTCTTCTTTCTCTAGAAAGGAGGTGATCCAGCCGCAGGTTCCCCTACGGCTACCTTGTTACGACTTCACCCCAGTCATGAAGCATACCGTGGTAAGCGGGCTCCTTGCGGTTACCCTACCTACTTCTGGTATCCCCCACTCCCATGGTGTGACGGGCGGTGTGTACAAGACCCGGGAACGTATTCACCGCAGTATGCTGACCTGCGATTACTAGCGATTCCGACTTCATGCACTCGAGTTGCAGAGTGCAATCCGGACTACGATCGGTTTTGTGAGATTGGCTCCACCTCGCGGCTTGGCTACCCTCTGTACCGACCATTGTATGACGTGTGAAGCCCTGGTCATAAGGGCCATGAGGACTTGACGTCATCCCCACCTTCCTCCGGCTTGTCACCGGCAGTCTCATTAGAGTGCCCAACTAAATGATGGCAACTAATGACAAGGGTTGCGCTCGTTGCGGGACTTAACCCAACATCTCACGACACGAGCTGACGACAGCCATGCAGCACCTGTGTTACGGTTCCCGAAGGCACTCCTCCGTCTCTGGAGGATTCCGTACATGTCAAGACCAGGTAAGGTTCTTCGCGTTGCATCGAATTAATCCACATCATCCACCGCTTGTGCGGGTCCCCGTCAATTCCTTTGAGTTTTAATCTTGCGACCGTACTCCCCAGGCGGTCAATTTCACGCGTTAGCTACGCTACTAAGCAATCAAGTTGCCCAACAGCTAATTGACATCGTTTAGGGCGTGGACTACCAGGGTATCTAATCCTGTTTGCTACCCACGCTTTCGAGCATGAACGTCAGTGTTATCCCAGGAGGCTGCCTTCGCCATCGGTATTCCTCCACATCTCTACGCATTTCACTGCTACACGTGGAATTCTACCTCCCTCTGACACACTCTAGTCACCCAGTTCAGAACGCAGTTCCCAGGTTGAGCCCGGGGATTTCACATCCTGCTTAAGTAACCGTCTGCGCTCGCTTTACGCCCAGTAATTCCGATTAACGCTCGCACCCTACGTATTACCGCGGCTGCTGGCACGTAGTTAGCCGGTGCTTATTCTTCAGGTACCGTCATCAGCTGTCGGTATTAGCAACAGCCTTTTCTTCCCTGACAAAAGTCCTTTACAACCCGAAGGCCTTCTTCAGACACGCGGCATGGCTGGATCAGGCTTGCGCCCATTGTCCAAAATTCCCCACTGCTGCCTCCCGTAGGAGTCTGGGCCGTGTCTCAGTCCCAGTGTGGCGGATCATCCTCTCAGACCCGCTACTGATCGTCGCCTTGGTAGGCCTTTACCCCACCAACTAGCTAATCAGATATCGGCCGCTCGAATAACGCAAGGCCCGAAGGTCCCCTGCTTTCCTCCTCAGAGAATATGCGGTATTAGCTAATCTTTCGATTAGTTATCCCCCATTACTCGGTACGTTCCGATATATTACTCACCCGTTCGCCACTCGCCACCCAAGAAGCAAGCTTCTCTGTGCTGCCGTCCGACTTGCATGTGTAAAGCATGCCGCCAGCGTTCAATCTGAGCCAGGATCAAACTCTTATGTTCAATCTCTAACTTATAACTTCTGGTCTGCTTCAAAGAAACCGACAGGACAATGTCTAAAACATCATCTTGTCTGTCTTTCAAACAGTGTGAGGCCTAATGCACTCACACTTATCGGTAATCTGTTTTTTAAAGAGCGAATCGAATTATACAGTACATTTAGCAAATGTCAACTAAAATTATCGAAAATTCTAACTAACTGTGTTATACTGTCTGCTTCGTTTTCTTCACCGCGTCAGCAGCGAAGAACCGAACTATACGCCTACCTACAAAACCAGTCAACAC
>NZ_JBQCVF010000122.1:0-5739 GCF_051962515.1 Neisseria sp. P0009.S007
CGTGCTGACCGTACCTGCATGGCTGCTGTTTTATCAAGGCAAGGAAGTAGAACGGATGGCCCGCTTCATCCCTCAGGCACAGATGAAGCAGACATTGGCAAAATGGACAAAAGTAGCAGAAAGCGGATATCAGTAACCGGTCTATCAATGTTTCAGACGGCTGCGGTCTTGATAAAGATTTCTTGGTAGGCGTAAAACTCAATTCGGCGGACTTCCAAAAAGGCGGTTTTGACGAAAGCGAATCGGTGCAGGTAGTACAAAAACTGTCAGAAATGGGCATTGATTTTATTAAGGCAGAAATCACCCAATCCTTATGCAACGAGCTCTGGGAAAAACTCGGCAATGGTGAAATCGGCAAACCGATTATTCATCAAGTATTTGATTTTAAATACGTAGCAAAAGCCCATATAGAAATGGACAAAGGCACGCATATTGGGAAAGTGATGTTGGATTTCACTTTGCTCAATCAATAAGGAGTAACACCATGAAACTTTCCATTCTCAATCTTGCCCCCGTTCGTGAAGGGCAAACTTATTTGCAAGCGGTCGATTCGATGGTGAATCTTGCAAAACACGCGGAGCGCATTGGCATTGAGCGCTATTGGATTGCTGAGCATCATAATATGAAAAATTTGGTGAGTTCAGCGACCGCACTTTTAATTCAACATACGCTAGCCAATACGAAGACCTTGCGCGTTGGCTCGGGCGGCGTGATGTTACCGAATCATTCGCCTTATGTGGTGGCCGAGCAATATGGCACACTGGAGACGCTTTATCCAAACCGTGTTGAACTCGGTTTAGGACGTGCGCCAGGAACTGATATGCAAACGGCTGCGGCACTTCGTCGAGGACGAAAAAGTCTGGATTTCCCTGCGGAAATTGCGGAACTTCGCGGTTACTTTAAAGATTCTAACCCTGTTTCTGCATATCCTTCTGCCGGCTTGAATATACCGTTTTATATTTTAGGATCTAGCACTGAAAGTGCCTATCTTGCGGCAGAACTTGGCTTGCCTTATGCATTTGCTTCACACTTTGCGCCACGTATGATGGAAATGGCAGTGGAGATTTACCGCAAAAACTTCAAACCTTCTACCTATCTTGCTGAACCTTATGTCATCTTAGGTGTGAACGCGATTGTTGCAGAAACCGATAACGAAGCGAGACAACTCGCGACGACACAAACACTATTTTTCTTAAATATAGTGACTAATGCGCAACAAAATTTACAACCACCGATGGCGTCAGAAGAAGACGTTTGGAAAGCCCAAATGCATGCCCAAAAGAAACCACACTTTGGCCCAGTCGATTTTGAGGAAATCCCGATTTACAATCAAGAGCGTGCCGTAGTGGAACAAATGACTGCTTGTTCGCTTATCGGTAGTCCTGAAAGTGTGGAATTTCAACTCAAGCAACTGCGTGAACGGGTACATTTTGATGAAATTATGGCGGTGAGTTATATTTTTGATGAACAAAAACAAGCCCAATCTTATACGATGTTAAAATCGATTGTGGATAAGCAATCGTGATAAAAACATGGCGAGATCATCTCGCCATGTTTTATGCCTAAACCATTTTCGACAATAACATCTCCTTCAACTTGTTATACACCCACACCACTCGCTTGGTCATCCACACTTTTGAGCTTATCAATTCCCACCCGCCAATCAATCACAATGTCGGAGTAGGGCTCAAGTGCGGTCAATAATTCAAACAGAATTTCATCGTTATAAGCATTGGCGGCAGGGTGTACCACACCTTGCATTGCTTTTTCTTTTACATTGTTTTTAGCAAATAGCCGTTCGCTTTCCGCCAAATATTGCGTCGCTTTCGGCAAAAATTGTTCGCCAAATTCAGTGAGCTTGATGTTTCGCGTGTTACGTTTGAACAAACTTTCACCTAATAAGGCTTCGAGATCGGCGATCATTCTTGTGACGACTTGAGGCGAAACGGCGAGCCGCTGGGCGGTTTCACGAAAATTAAAGGTTTCGGCAGCGGAGCAAAAATAGCGAAGGGCTTCTAGTTTATTCACTATTATTCCTTTTTTCAGAATAGTTTATTCTTATTTTATTAATTTTTAAGTCAGAATACTAGGGTTATACTGCATCAAAGTGTTGAATGAAGACATTACCGGCCAAGTAAACAAAGATCGTAATGTGCTAACTGGCGACAGCCCGCTGGCATCAAATAATCTTGGAATTTTAGCGGCAGATGCGTTGTTGAAAAAAGTAGCTAGCTTGGGTTAATTCATTCAATCTAGTCCAAACAAAAAAACAGTCCGCAACTTTAAAGTGAAGTTGCGGACTGTTTTTTTTTGTTTTACATCGGTGGTCCGAAAAATAGCCATGGCGAACTATTTATAATGGCTGGTTCTACGATAGCGGTATCAACCAAGAAGGTTGGCGCGGTTGGAAACTGACAGATTCACAAACCGCCGAGCCAAACGCACGCAATATCGTGCTTTCCAAAGGGTCGATGACGTATTACTTTATAACGCCGAAGGCGCAGAAGAGTTCTCCCGTTTCTTTGCGATTCCAGGTTTGAACCACTGTGATGGCAGCGTCGATTTGCGCTTATATAAGTAATTGTACTACTGAAGAAACAGGAGTTAGCAGACTAAAATCGTAGAGTTATGAATTTAACATAATATAAATTAATTTCCTTTTCCCTATTCTTCTACAAATTCCGCTGTTTTGTTCCTATATGTCAAATGAGAATTAATGGTACTCAAGAGAGTGTGCTCATAGTACTCCAATTTTTAGTATAAAATCAATAGGTTTTAAGAGAGATTTGGCTGTAACTCTACCACTTAATTATTGAGTAGTAGTAGGGTTGAGGGTAGAAAACTTATTACGATACTAAGTACCTTCAACTCATAGCATATAGCTAATTTATAAAGGCCATCTGAATATCAGACGGCCTCCTGTCTATTAGAATTTAGACATTGTAAATTTCTTCGTTCTTAACATTTTCTTAAGGCTTCCGCTTCAGTCGTACCCGGAGGGTTTATACCAAAAAAAGCTGAACCATCCTTGTAACTTGAGACAACTAATACGATCGATCTAAAAAAAAACTTGCTCAAACTGAAATCAAAATAAAGCCATCGTTAACACCGAGATTTGGAAAGCTACGTGAAGGCTTTTCAAATAGTACGAAGCATTTTACTTTCAGGACAAGCTTTGAGTTGGAATAGATCATTTGTTCTTATAGATGAGATTTTCAGGTTTTTTGTCGGGAGAAATAAGAAGTTTATCAAGGTATTCGGGGTCATGCCAGTCATCCCAAGGTGCTAGACTAAAATAAGCTTTAATAAAACCATCAATAATAGCTGAACCTTCGGTATTAATACCAATAATATTTCCTTGTTCAATTAAGTCAATATTAGGAAAATATTGCTTCAGTATATTTTTATTTACTATACCTTTTTGAATAATTGGCCAGAATCCTTTATCTAACGATTCTTCAGTAATAAACATAGCAGCAATAATATCGTTTTTATCTATTTTTATATCTTCATATAAAGGAAGGTTTTTTGAGGAAATTTTCATTTTGGTAATTAAGCAGGCTACACCTATCCAATCATATTTTCCAAGAATCTGTCCAACAGCTAAAAAATCATCTTCTATGGGAATGCCAAAATAATCGCCTACCTGCCATTTCTGTTTTTTTCTTGCCATTTTTTAAAGTTCCTTTCTGTAATTCAATAAGGCATGGGAATTTTTCCACCTGCTGCACGGTAGCGAGGTTCAGACATCTGATGACGTTTATTGGCCAAAGGTCCTCCTCGACTCTTGATACCGCCTTGTAATCTAATGTGATCTTCTTCCAATCGGTCTAGACATTGACCAGATTTAGTTTGCCCAAGTAAGGTAAACCTGTGAGTTGCTCTGAATGCTCTATTATGTTCTCTTTGCCTGGCAAAATATCTTATTGAGGATTTGGCTCGGCCTACATATTTTTCGCCAGTTTTAGGATGTGTCCTCAGATAAACAATTCCACAAGTACCTGGCGGACAATAGCAGGGGTCAGTTTTCTCTGATTCTGGTTTGCTACATACTCCTTATGGCCTCTAGAGGCAATTACTGCTGTTGCCGCCTAAAAGGCGGCTCGGATGCCTTGTTCAACATTGTAATAAATTATATTTCATTTGTAGAAAATATATTATCTTCTATATAGCAGTTTTGAAAAGAGCAATTAGATATTAAATTATCTTGTATATGCATTGATCTGAATACACAATTAATAAATGTGCAATTAGTAAATTTTGTATTACAAACTATTGCCGTAATAAAAGAACAATTAATAAAATTACAATTAGTAAAGGAACTATAGCTTATGAAAGCGCCACGAAATGAACAGAAAAAAAATTTAAGACTTCCAATTTCCCTATGGGATATTTCGTATCTGTGAAAATCAATATTATCCATATGGATTAACTGTCTAGAAATTAAGACATCTAATTCTTTTGTTTCGATTTTAATTAGAGACTTTGTAATATTTTTAAGTAATTCTTGAATGTCATTTGATATCATTTTTATTACCACCAATCTATAGGGTCTAGTTGTATATCTCTCAAAGGTATTCTTGGTTTAGATAATGGAGCAGTTCCTGGTGTACTGGCAGGTATTTGATTACACAATAATCCGGCTACCATTCTATGGTTACCATCTACAATAGTATTTCCATCCATTTTAACTGGAGGGGCAATACTACCTTTTTCAATCAATGCTGTGTATCTCGCAGCAGCAGGGATGGAAACACTTTTTTGTAATGTTAGATAAGATGTTTTCGCTGTAACCATTGTTGTCTGCTATTGCATCTAAACATTTCTTACGTTTTTTTTCTTCTTGGCATTTTCCTGTACATGTATCGCTCTCCGATGATGCAACGACACCTGTTGCGGCAGCTCCAAGCCCCCATATGCAATCCATTTAGGCAATGCCGCATCAGTGGGGTCTGGAGTCATTGTATCAATTACAATCATAGACAATGCCCCTTTGGATATGCTAACAGCATTTAATCCCCAAGGATCCATCATATTTTGTATATTTGTCGAAAATTGATAAAAGTTACTTCCACCTCCCAACCCAATCGGATCCTGATTTACAAACCGACCCACATCAGGCTCATAATACCTGAAGAAGTTGTAATGCAACCCCGTTTCACGGTCGCAATACTAGTTCTGTAATCGGAATGGTTGGTATGCGCTATCCGTTACCTTGGTTTCCTCTTTCAGAAGGCACCAGCCGGTGTAGTTGTCGAACCACAAGAGGTTACCGTCCTTATCGGTCATCTCTCTTGGGATGCCGATTTGGTCGCAGTGGAAGTAGTAGATTTGTTGGCGGCTTTCGCCCTCGGCATTGGTGTGGTTGTGTACCTGTGCCAAGGGTTCGTAGCTGTCGGGATCGGTGTAGATATAGGTATATCTGCCGTTCGGGTGGATTTCTTGCAAGAGGTGGCTGCCGTCCCAAACGAAGCGGGTTTGGTTTTCGAGGTCGTTCCCGCTTAAATCATGCTGGAATGATGTTTCTGAAACTTCTTCGTTTTTCAAACAGCCTTTGCCTATCCTTCTGCCCAAGGCGTCGTAGCTGTACACCCAAGTTTCTTTCGTACCGTCTTTTTTAAAGATTTCGGCTTTAACCAGTTGGTCGTGCAGATCGTAGAAGTAGTTCTGCACTTCGCCGTCGGCCAGTTCGCGGTGGATCAGGTTGCCGAGGTCGTCGTAGTAATAGCTGCTGCCGTT